>JAKPQL010000131.1 GCA_029547045.1 Deltaproteobacteria bacterium
CCACACCGCCGCCGATACAGGCAACCGTCCCAACCTTCTCGATGTGAGTCGGCTTGCCAAGAGGCCCGACAAGGTCGAGCAGCGAATCGCCCACGTTGAGATCCGCCAGGTGGCCGGTGGACTTTCCCACCACCTGGTAGATGATGGTCACGGTGCCCTTGTCCGCATCGGCATCGGCGATGGTTAGGGGGATCCTCTCTCCCTCCTCGTGGATCCTCAGGACCACGAACTGTCCCGCCTTGCGCTTCTTCGCGATCTTGGGCCCCTCGAGCACCATCTTGAACACGTTCTCGGATAACTGCTGTTTCTCTAGGATTTTGACTGACATGCTACCCTCCATTGTCCTAACTCGTTGAGCGAGCCTTTGTTCAGCGGAAAAAAAAGTTGCAGGAGACCGATGTCGGCGCATCGCCCCCTGCAACCTGTTTTCTCATGGTTCTTGCTGTATGCGCCTAGTCCTCGTCGTCTCCAAGGCGCGGAACACTGCCATCACGTTTCTGTATGGAGCGGTACAGGCCACGCGCGAGGATCAATGCGATGATGAACAGGAGGATGAGCGACACGAATACCACCACGATGCTGGACTTCTGCCACCGCTCCACCTTCTGCTGGATATCCTTCACCTTGTCCTCGCTGAGCTTGTGGTACTTGTCGATGTCCACCATCATGCCGATCCAGCCGTAGCCCTCGGGCTTGCTGTACACCGAACCATAGTACGGGATGTGGGCATACGCGATGAAGATCCTCTTGTTGTCCACGGTGTAGGTGAAGAAACCGGATTTCCCCGATGCCGCCAGGGCATGTATCTTCGGGAGGTTCTCGTCCATGAAGCCCATGTTCAGGACATTCATAGCGCCCTCTCCGCTCTTGCTCAGCACTTCGTAATTCTTGTCGTCCATGACGGGCACGGGCTTTCTGTCAGGCCCGAGCCCCCCGATGAGATACTGGGCCGGATGCGCGAGCATGGAGCCGTCCCGTCCCACCATGAAGGTGAAGTTCATGTCATCCGGGTTCACTCGTGCGAAAACCATGCCGGGTTCCGTGGGCACGATATGACCGGTGAACTCCATGAGATGCCTGTAGTCGAGGGCAAGGGCCACCACGCCGGCAAACCCGTTTGAGTCAAAGACCGGCGCGGCCATGCGCACGATGCCGCTGAAATCCTTTCCCGCATCGAACTCCTGCCTGGAGACATGGTTCCCAACCACCGGGCCCATGTAAAACTCACCGGGTGTGAGCTGCTTCGCCTTGATGAAGTAGTCCTCTTCACCGAATTCCCCATTGGCCGGGTTGGACATGTCTCTGAGCTGACCCTTTGCAACGACGCCGTCCACGGTGACCTTCAGGGCCTCCATGCCGGATTTGTCGAGGAATGCGATCTCCCGGTAGACGGGCAGCGGGATCTTCACGATGCCGACGTTGGAGGACTGGACTACGCCCCTGGTGTTTGACTTCAGGAACGTGGTGAAGGTCTGCTCGTCCCGGGGAAGGATTGAGGCTATCCTGATGTCCTTCTCCCTGTCCGCGAGAAACTGGGCCACGGCGTCGGCCACGTTCTGGGCCCTGCCTGCGATGGACTGCTTCTGATTGTCGTCGAGAATTCTCAAGTTTGCCTGCGTCGCTTCCTCGCCAACCTTGATGACCCCCTTGCTGATAATGACACCGGTAATGGTGAGGGGAAGCACAATGAGGATGAAGAAGCTGAGCGCTATACTGGCAAAACTGAAATTCGTTTTTGCTTCCTTCTCCATATCAATCTCCTGACCGTGTTATTCGAACCGCTTGCGTTTCGATAACACTGCAACCTCACGGTTCAAAAACATATTCCGCCTGACCCCTGAACAACCCTGTGAACCAGCTGTCACCCCGCGCTAAGATGCGGGTCAACGCCTGAATGCCTGGATGGGTATCCGGGATCATGGAATCCTTTCGCAAGCTATCCGAGAATGACGGCCTTGATGGGATTGGCGTACAGGATGATGAGCGAGATAACCAGAGCGTAAATGGCGATGGACTCGATCATGGCGAGACCGACCATCAGGGTCAGCATGATCTTGCCCTGCGCATCGGGATTGCGGCCCACTGCCTCGGTTGCGCCTGAAAGCGCCTGGCCCATGCCAGAACCGGCCCCTGTTGCACCGATACCCATGCAGAGACCTGCAGCAATGATCGATGCAGCGACAAAGATGATCTTTGCCCAGTCAGTATACACCGCCTGCGCTGCATCAGCGCCGAACGCGATACTGGAAACAGCAAGCATCATAGCAACGAAAACAAAGGTCATTAATCTGCTCATCGCACACTCCTTAGAGGTTTTTTGTTCATGAATTCAGACAATTATTCTGAATCACGGTTCATTTAATACACTATTGGGAGTGGCTATGCAAGCGAAAAGTTGTACTGAATGATTCCTCGTTCATGAAAGAAATGCCTGGGGGAGATCCATGTATCACCGCTCCAGGAGAACCTTCAAGGTTTCCTGGTGCACCCACGGCTCGTTCCTGACGGATTCGTAATCGAGCCGCTTTGCCCTGATGGCCTCCGCGATGCTCTCCTCCAGGGGCATATACTCCCCTCGAAGGGACGGGGCCTGGCTCTTGATGTAGTAGACCTTGTCGTCCCGGATGTATTTCTGGATCCTGGGCGTGGCGATGATGCCCTCCCAGGCCAGAAGCATCTTCTTTTTCTGCCCCGACCAGATGAGCCGCTGGGAGAAAGCGCCTTGAAGAGACCTCGAGAAGAGCCCACGCATGTAGTCGGAGGACAGGGACGACATGAACTGCTCGATGGCTGAGAAAACATCAATGGCGCTCATGCCGACGATGACCAGGATGCCCTTGTGGGCCGCGCGGGTCGCCGTGTCCATCATGAACGCGTCCTTGAGGTTGGTGATGACCAGCACGTCAGGGTCGAGCCTGATGGCCCGGTCGAATACCGCGGGGAGGTCAGCGTCCGTGTCATTTCCCAGCTCGCGCTGGTTCACGTTGGAGAACTTATGGTGATGCACATACTCGATGGGGTCCTCGAAGGTTATGATGTTCGCATTCCTGGTGCTGTTTATATGGTTGACCAGGGCGGCGATGGTGGTATCCTTGCCCTGCCCGCGCGCGCTGCTGACGATGATCAGGCCGCGTTTGCCCAGCATGGTCGTGAGCATGGGAGGAAGGCCGAGGGAGGAGATGGTGGGGATGTCCTCCACGAGCCGCTTGACCAGCGCGCTCAGATCGCCGCCCTTCTGGTGGTAGATGTTCACCCGGTACCTCCCCAGCCCGGGTCTGGCCAGGGTGAACTCCATCTCCTTGTGCTTCTTCAGGAGCTCCATGCCCTCCTCATGAATCATCTCCAGCACGATCCGTTCCATGACCGAGGACGTGATGATGGGAAGCTTGCAGCGCTTGAATGCGCCTCCGATCCGCAGGGCCGGCGACGTGCCCACGGAGAGGTGGAGGCTGGTGCACCCGGGATCGTCCAGGAGCTTGAGGATCGACTGCAGCTCCATCTCCTGCACGGTGAGGGTCATGAGGCTGCGCCTCACCTCGCTCAGGGCAACGTTCTTGACACCGTATCCCGTGGCATCGAGGTGCGCAACGATGTCCTCTATCTGGGATAGGGACGCAAGGACAGGGGTGACGTCCCTGTTGAGGAGAAATTTGACATTCTCCACCATGGAATAGTTCATGGGGTCTGCGAAGGCCACCACGGCCTTCTTCACGTTCGCGTCCAGAGGGATGGCCTTCAACTCCATCATTCGATCACGGGGAAGGAGTGTCTGGGCGTGCTTCTTCACCGACCATGCCCGCATGTTCAGGGTGACCGCGCCGGTGAGGTTCCTGAGGATCTCGAGCATCTGATCCTCGCTCAGGTACCCGAGCCGTATGAGGGCCTCGCCCAGCTTGAGCTTCTCCTTCTTGGAGAACTCAAGGGCATGCCTGAGCCTGTGCTCGTCAATGAGGCCCAGTTCCACCAGGACCTCTCCCATCATCTGTCTGCCGGCCATGAATACCCCCGATACCTGATATCATTGCCCATTAATGAATCATGATATCGGCATATTCTCTTCATTTCCTTACCTCCGGCAGCCAGTCGACGCCTGAAACGCCCGGATGGTGTAGCCAGGCACGAGCCATTTCAGGTATCATGCCCTGCATGGGTGTTTTCGAGATCGCATGCCTCACCATCGCACTGGGCCTCTTCTTCAACTTCAGCAACGGGTTTCATGACGCGTCAAACATCGTCACCACCATCGTCTCTTCGCGGTCCATGAGCATCCAGCGCGCCCTCGTCATGACCGCCCTGCTCGTGTTTCTCGGGTCGCTGCTCCTGGGCACCGCAGTGGCCTCCACCATCGGACAGGGCATCGTGGACATGAATGTCCTGACCATACGCGGGATCATCGCCGCAGTCTGCGCGGCCATCGCCTGGAACCTCTTCACCTGGTTCATCGCCCTCCCCTCCTCGTCCTCCCACGCGCTGATCGGTGGGCTCATCGGGGCGGCGGTCCAGACCTCCGGCCTCGGCGCCATAGAGGGAAAGAGCGTCCTTGCGGTATTCGCGGTGATCTTCGCCTCGCCACTCCTGGGTTTTGCAGGGGCCTACGGCCTGACCAGGATGAACATCCGCATCTTCAGGCACATGCATCCCACCGTGGCGAACGCCATCCTGAAACGCCTCCACATCTGCTCAGCCGCCATGCTCGCCCTGTCCCACGGCACCAACGACGCCCAGAAGGCCATGGGGCTCATCACCGTGAGCCTGGTCGTGCTCAATCGGATGGATCCGGTGATCATGGACCGGTTTCAGGCACACATGGAAGCAGGCTCCTTCACGGTCCCCTTCTGGGTAGTGCTGGCCTGCTCCCTGGCACTGTCCCTGGGCATGCTGACGGGCGGCAAGCGCATTATCCGGACCATGGGGACAAGGCTTTTCAAGATCAAGCCGGTCCACGGGTTCGGGGCCATGCTCTCCACTGCCCTGGTCGTCTATCTCTGCTCGGTGTTCGGTTTCCCGGTGAGCACCACCCACATCGCATCGTCCGGGATTGTGGGGGGAGGATCCGCCCAGCGTCTGAGCATCGTCCGATGGGGGCTCACCCGGGAGATCCTGCTCGCCTGGATCATCACCATCCCGGCATCGTCGGGGCTTGCATACCTCCTGTCCCTCGCCATGAGAGCGTTCTTCTGAGTCCGTGCATGCCCATCCGAGGATACCCGACATCGCTCCGCGGCACCAACACGGTCATATCCCCTTCCCCCGACACCCGCACCGAGGTGGCCGGGAAGAACAGGCCCGCATCCCGGACCCCGTCCACCAACCACCTTGACGAGCAGGGCTTCATCCATTAGACATAGGGGACATTTTTCCCAAAGGAGACGCCATGGCCAGGACACTTACGGCCAAGATCATCGAAAACCACCTGGTGAATGCCACCGATGCAGAGTATGCCCTGCGCATCGACCAGACGCTGACTCAGGACGCCACCGGTACCATGGCATACCTCGAGTTCGAGGCCATAGGCCTGGACCGGGTCAAGACGGAGCTCTCGGTGAGCTATGTGGATCACAACACGCTGCAGACCGGGTTCGAAAACGCCGACGACCACCGCTTCCTCCAGGACGCCGCCGCGCGCTTCGGCATCAGGTTCTCCCGACCGGGCAACGGCATCTGCCATCAGGTGCACCTGGAGCGGTTCGGCGCACCGGGGAAGACCCTTCTGGGCTCCGACAGCCATACCCCCACTGGGGGAGGCATCGGCATGCTCGCCATCGGTGCCGGCGGTCTGGACGTGGCGGCGGCCATGGCCGGCATGCCCTTCAACATCCCGAAACCGAAGGTGGTGGGTGTCACGCTGAACCACAGCCTCCCTCCCTGGGTGAGCGCCAAGGACATCATCCTGGAGCTCCTGCGCAGGCTCACCGTCAAGGGAGGGGTGGGAAGGATCTTCGAATACCGCGGGCCCGGAGTGAAAACCCTGAGCGTGCCCGAGCGGGCCACCATCACGAACATGGGCGCAGAGCTGGGGGCCACGACGTCCATCTTTCCCAGCGACGAGGTGACCCGCGTGTTCCTGGCGGCCCAGGGCAGGGATGAAGCATGGATACCCCTGGCGGCCGACGAGGGAGCGGTCTACGACGAGCAGATAGAGATCGACCTGGCTACCCTGGAGCCCCTGGCGGCATGCCCCCACAGCCCGGACGCGGTGAAGCCGGTCCGCGACCTCGCAGGCCTGAAGGTTGATCAGGTGCTCATCGGGTCCTGTACGAACTCGTCGCTCAAGGATCTCATGAGGGTCGCCGCCGTGCTCCGGGACAGGACGGTCCACCCCGACGTGAGCTTCGCCATCGCGCCCGGATCCCGCCAGGTGCTGGAGATGCTCTCGGCCAACGGGGGTCTCAGGGACATCATCGCCTCGGGCGGCCGAATCCTGGAGACCGCATGCGGGCCGTGCATCGGCATGGGCCAGGCCCCTTCCTCGGGGGGGGTCTCCGTGCGAACCTTCAACCGCAACTTCAAGGGCCGCTCGGGGACGCAGGACGCCCAGGTCTACCTGACCTCCCCCGAGGTGGCCGTGGCCTGTGCGCTGAAAGGGGTCTTCACGGACCCCAGGGACCTGGGAGAGGTGCCCGAGGTTCTTATGCCTGACGCCTTCCTCGTCAACGACTCCATGATCATCGTGCCCGAAAAGAAACCATCAGCGGCGGCAGCCATCCGCAGGGGGCCCAACATAAGACCCCTGCCCAAACGGGGCCCCATGGAGGATACCCTTTCCCTGATGGTATTGCTGAAGCTCAGGGACAACATCACCACCGACGACATCATGCCTGCAGGATCGAAGATCCTGCCGTTGCGATCGAACATCGAAGCCATCTCACGCTACGTGTTCTCCGGCATCGAGGCCGGGTTCTCCGAGCATGCTCTCTCATCAGGTCCTGGGTGCGTGGTGGCGGGCGAGAACTACGGACAGGGATCCTCCCGGGAGCACGCGGCCCTGGCGCCCATGCACCTTGGGGTCAAGGCGGTGCTCGCCCGGTCCTTCGCCCGCATCCACCGGTCCAACCTCATCAACTTCGGGATCCTGCCCATTCTCGTCGACGAAGCGGGCTATACCCTCCTGGAGAAGGGCGCCACCGTGACGCTCGGGAACATCCATGGAGCGCTGGCCGGCGAGTCGCCCATCGAGGTCACGGCGGGACCGGACGGCACGAGGCTGAACTGCACCCTGGACATCTCCGGCCGCGAGAGGGAGATCCTCCGGCACGGCGGACTGCTCAACTACATCTCCGAGAAAGTACGAGGTTGACATGGCCCGACAGACCAGAACCCGGTTCGCACCATCCCCCACAGGGGCCCTGCACATCGGCGGCGTGAGGACTGCCCTGTTCTCGTGGCTCCAGGCACGGCACGCAGGGGGGAAATTCATCCTGCGGGTGGAGGACACCGATGCGGAGCGATCCACAGAGGAGAACACCAGGGGGATCCTCGAGGCCATGGAATGGCTCGGCCTGGACTGGGACGAGGGACCCTTCTTCCAGTCCCGGCGCCTCGACCTCTACCGCTCGTACATCGACAGGCTCGTGAACGAGGGGAAGGCGTACTGGTGCGACTGCACGCCGGACGACCTCGAGAAGAAGCGCGCCCGGGCGCTGCAGGAGGGGAAAAAGCCCAAGTACGACGGCACCTGCAGAAAAAAGGGCCTCGGGCCAGGCCCTGGCAGGGTGGTGCGGTTTCTCATGCCGGACACGGGCGTCACGGCCTTCGACGATATGATCAAGGGCAGGATCAGCATGGAGAACGCCGAACTGGACGACCTCGTCCTGCTGCGCTCCGACGGCATGCCCACCTACAACTTCACCGTGGTGATCGACGACGCCACCATGGACATGACCCACATCATCCGGGGGGACGACCATGTGAACAATACACCCCGCCAGGTGAAGATCTACGAAGCCCTGGGCTTCCCCATCCCCCTGTTCGCCCACGTTCCCATGATCCTGGGGCCGGACAAGACCAAGCTCTCCAAGCGGCACGGTGCCACCTCGGTCCTGGCCTACCAGGAGATGGGCTACCTGCCCGAGGCGCTGGTGAACTACCTCGTCCGGCTGTCATGGTCACACGGCGACCAGGAGATCTTCTCCCGGCAGGAGCTCATCGACCTCTTCGACATCCACGATGTGGGAAGGGCCGCGGCGGTCTTCAACCCTGACAAGCTGCTCTGGCTCAACCACCACTACATCAAGACGGGTGACCCGGAGCGCCTGGCACGGCTGCTGGAAGGGTTCATCCTCAGGAAGGGATACGAGGTCCCCCCCGTGGAGTATGTGAGGAACGTGGTCACGGACGTGAGGGAGCGCACCAAGACCCTGCCGGAGATGCTGGAGTTCGGTGACTTCTACTTCCATGACATCGAACCGCCCGAGGATCTCCAGAAGCAGTTCTTTACCCCAGAGCTCGCCCCGGTGTTCAGGTCTCTCCTGGACCGCTTTAGGCAGATCGACCTCACTGACAAGTCCAAGGCCGAAGAGACCGTGAAGGCGCTCCTCGAAGAACACGGCCTCAAGTTCAAGGCCATTGCCCAGCCCATGCGCATCGCCCTGACCGGCAAGACCGTTTCTCCCGGGATCTTCGAGATCATCGTGACCCTGGGCCCGGACAGGGTGCTCTCCAGGCTGGGAAAGGCATTGTCGATCATGGATGCATCCCGTTGATATGAGCATGACAGGAGGGACCCGATGCAGGTAAGACAGCTCGCTCTGCTGGCGCTGTTCATGGCACTGGTGGCCGTGGCCACCTTGATCGTTCGTATCCCCATACCCCAGACAACCGGATACATGAACCTAGGTGACAGCATGGTCCTGCTGTCAGGGGTCTTCTTCGGTCCGGCCATGGGGTTCATGGCAGGGGGCATCGGCTCGGCCCTGGCGGACATCTTCGGCGGATACCCCCAGTGGGCCCCATGGACCCTGTGCATCAAGGGGATCGAGGCCATGCTGGTGGGCCTTGCCGTGAGGCACCTCAAGATCAGCACCAAAGGACTAACCCTCTCCGCCGTCATGTGCTTCGTCGTGTCCACCGCCTGGATGGTCCTCGGATACTATGTCACCGAGGTCTTCATGTACGACCAGAAGGCCGCCCTGGCCGAGGTGCCGGCCAACCTCATCCAGGCTGGCGGAAGCGTGGTGCTGGCCACCATCATGCTCCCGGTCTTCTCCCGGATGATCCCGGATTCAGGATCCAGGGCATCCTGAACAGGACCTGCATGCTCGTTGTCGAACAGATCGAATCCTCGGGGTTCAGCCTCCTGAGCTATGTGATCCGTGACGAGGATGCCCGGGAGTGCATCGTCGTCGACCCGCCGCAGGATATCAGCAGCAGGATCGACCTCTCGCCCCTGACCGTCAATGCCGTCGTGAATACCCACACGCACCCGGACCACACCCTGGGCAACCACCTGTTCAGGGGCAGGGCCCCCATCCTCGCCCATGCACGGGAAAACTTTCTGCCCCTGAGGATCTTTAACTCCACCTTCAGCCTGATCCTCACCAGGAGGATCCAGCCCGCCATCTCCTTCTCCCTGGAGGAAGGCGACCACGTCCAGGTCGGAGAGTATTCCCTGCAGGTCATGCACACCCCGGGGCACTCGCCCGGATCCATATGCCTGTCCTGGGAGGGGAACCTCATCACCGGCGATTTGCTTTTTGCCGACGGCATCGGAAGGACGGACATCCCCGGCGGTAGCGCCCAACGGATCAAGGAGAGCCTCGCACGGACAGCAACCCTTCCCGACGAGACCCTGCTCTGGCCTGGGCATTCCTATGGCGGGAAAACCAGAGCCACGCTCGGCGATGTCCGTCCCCTGATCGCCTGGGCGCTGAAGAATCTCTAGACGTGGTGTTTCTTGTACCCGTGCTTGTTCCGGTTGACACGAGCCCATGCCCGGGGATACCGTGTATCCAGTTCTGATATGCCATGCTGCGGGGGGGCTTCATGAAGAGATTCATCCTTCTATTGTCTGCAATCCTGATATCCATGCTGGCCTGCGGGTGTGCATCCGTCCAGGAATCCATGTGCGATGCGGCCATCCGGACGGAACGGATGATCTCCGGCCTGGAACCGGGAAGCGTCACGATCCAGGGCAAGACCATCACCTATCTCGAGCGCCCGGGTGAGGGCGAAACCGTTGTCCTGGTCCATGGGTTCGGGGCCGACAAGGACAACTGGCTGAGATTTGTCAGGGGCATCCCCAAGGAATACCGTGTCATCGCCATGGACCTCCCGGGTCACGGCGAGAGCTTCAAGGATACAACCGTCACATATACCGTGGATTACATGATGAACGGTTTTTCACAGGCCTGCGACGCCTTGAAGCTCGACCGTTTCCATTACGCCGGCAACTCCATGGGCGGCTGGGTGGGCATGCTCTATGCGGCGAGAAACCCGGACCGCGTCATCACCCTGGGGCTCTTTGACACCGCCGGCATCAACTCCCCCGAACCCAGCGACATGATGAAGGCCCTGGAGCGGGGAGAGACCATACTGGTTCCCACCACCGAGGAGGCGTTCGCCACGCTCTTGGGGTATGCCTTCCACAAGGAACCCTTCCTTCCCTGGCCCATACGCCCCGTGCTCGCCCGGAGGGCAGTCGAACAGGCCGCATTCAGGCAGAAGCTGTGGAACGATGTGCGCAGTGATTATCGGGATGCGTCACCCATGCTCCCCGAACTCAAGCTCCCGGTGCTGGTCCTCTGGGGAGGCCGTGACCGCATCACCCACGTCTCGTCCACGCAGATCCTGGAGCGCTACCTCCCTGATTCCAGGACGGTCATCATGCAGGACTGCGGGCACATGCCCATGCTGGAACGGCCGAGGGAAGCGGCAGCCCACTACCTCTCCTTCCTCTCCTCGCACAGGGACAAAGCCCGTCCCTGATCACCCTGTCCGACGGCAGTGATCACGGTCGGGAGTGGCCCATTCCGGCCTTGACATGGCCTGAATCAGGCCTATAATGAACGAATGATATTCTTGTTCATTATTTCATGTTTTTTTCAAAGCCGTGATTCGTCCCACACATCCCTGCATGCCAAGGTTTATCAAGCAGAAGCCACCAGTCCCGGGTTGCATACCCTATAAAGGAGGAGCATTATGGAGCACACAGTAGCCTATCTGAGCCAGCAATGGCGTGACGAGGCGGAAAAGCGCCTCAAGGCGGAGATCTCCCCTGAGAAGATGAAACACCTCACCTCGTCGGTGGCCTATGTGTACGTGGATTGTCCGGATGGCCGCGACAAATACCTGTTCTTCAAGACGGAGAACGGCACCTTTGCCCAGATCCTCGTGGGAGAAGGAGAGCCGCCCGACTCTGAGTTCAGGGTCACCGGGCCCTACGACCTGTTCGCCGGGCTGACCCAGGGCAAGATCAAGTCGCAGCGGGCGCTCATGAGCGGGAAGCTCAAGCTCAGGGGCAACATGGTGAAGGCGCTCAAGCTGGCCTCCCTGGCCGACCGGATCAACAAGGTCCTGGAAAAGATCCCTGCCCGGTACTAGGAGGAAACCCGACATGGCGAAACTGCATGAACAGAACGACCCGTACTTCATCGATTTTCCGGCCCGGGTGTCTCAGATCCAGAAGGAGATGGCTAGAGAGGGCATCGACGTCTACCTGGGATCACGCCTGCGCACCCTGTCATGGATCTCGGATGCATTCTGCCCGTGGAGGAGCTATGTGGTGGTGCCTCCCGAGGGACTTCCCACGGTGTTCACCTTTGTCATCGACGCCGCACGGATCATCGACGAATCATGGCTGGACGAAGACCACGTGCTGGGATACGCACCCATGGGGGGCATGGACCAGATCACCATCATCGCAGACCACATCAAGGCCATCCTGAAAGGAAAGAGAGGCCGGGTCGGCTTCGAAACGGGACTGTCCAACTACCTCCCCGAGGGGAACCTCACCCACTTCGAGTATGAGGCGTTTCATGATGCCCTCGAGGGAAACCATCTCGTGAACGCCCACCATATCATCGACAGGCTCTCCCTTATCAAGGATCAGGGGACCGTCAACAGATTCCGAAGGGCGTCCCGCATCGTGGACGAGGGGCACAAGGCGGTGAAGGAGGCACTATCCAATAATGGCTGGAAAGGCATGACCGAGACAGAGATCGCAGGGATAGCAGCCCTGGCCATGCGCAGGGCGGGCAGCGTGTGGGAATGGTCTTTCACCGGGGGCAATGAGATCGCCAGCGGCTACCGTACGGGCATGGCCGGGTGCGCCTGCACGCCTGCCACCACGAGAAAGCTCAAGAAGGGAGAGCCGCTCATGGTGGACATCCATGCCATGTTCAAGCTGGCCCTGGGTGACCATGCGCACAACTACTTCATCGGCCAGGCCACCAAGCGCCAACTCTGGCATGCGAAGAACTTTGTGGACATCGTGTCCAAGACTCTGAAGGCCTACCGCTCGGGTGCAAGTCCGCTGGGCATTGCCGAGGAGATGATGGACTTTGCCGAGACCCGGGGGTTTGCCGAGTACATGGTCCCCGGGTTCGAACACGGGATCGGAATGATGGGAGACGAGTGGCGCATCGGCATGAACGACGGCCCCATGCCCTACTGGACCAATCCCGAACACTGCTACCAGGAGGGCGAGGTCCTCATCTGCGCCATGCAGTACGCGTGTCCTGACGAGAAGATCGGCTTCCGGTACGAGAACCCGATTCTGATCCTCAAGGACAAGTGCGAGGCCATGTCCAAGTTCGGGCTTCGTATAGAGGTGATCGAGTAGACCCGACCGTCCACCCCAAACCTCCCGGCATAGGGCTGAACCGGCATTGGGGAGGTGAGGGAGCAGGCCGCATCCTTCCACTGGGTTGGATGCGGCCTGAGGAGGAATAGGATATGAGTATCCTAAGGGTTTTGTCTTCTTGCCTTCTCTCGTAACCGCCCTGATTGACCTGCATCAGAAGCCATTCATGAACAGATTTCCTGTATTCAAGAGGCGTGCCAAAGTATAGTATTTTTCTTTATTCATTTATTTCATATAGTTATATCCTGCGACAGGTGGTTAAACCTCTTCCACAACCCCATCGCGTGTGTAATCTTTTTCATATTTCTTCCACAAGTATGGAAAACACTGACACTACGGGGCATTCGACTTCCCATGCAGATCCTGTAATTTCAGAACTTCCCCTGCCTTCCAAGAAACAAGGTTGAGGTTGATTCGTGCCCAGAAAAAGGGGATACTCGAAAAAACTCCCAGGAGGTCCACCATGCCTCACCACATTCCCACACGGGATGAGGCCCTGGCCCTGCTCCAGACATATACACAGAGCGATGCCCTGCTCAACCATGCCTATGCCGTTGAGGCCGTGATGCGATACTGTGCGCGCAAAAGGGGCCAGGACGAGGAGTTGTGGGGGGTCATCGGCCTGGTCCATGACCTCGACTACGAGCGGTTCCCAGATCAGCATTGCGCCAAGACAAAAGAGATACTCACGGAAAACGGGTGGCCTGAGGAGTATATTAGGGCGGTGGTGTCCCACGGATGGGGCATATGCTCCGATACAGAGCCCGTGAGCGATCTGGAGAAGACCCTGTTTGCCATAGATGAGCTCACCGGCCTCGTCGCCGCGTGCGCGCTGGTGAGACCGTCGAAGAGCGTCCTGGACCTCCAGGTAAGCTCGGTGAAGAAGAAATGGAAGACACCGGCATTCGCCGCAGGGGTGGACAGGTCGGTCATCACAAGGGGGGCCGGGATGCTCGGCACAACGGTCGAGCAGCTCATGGAGGACACCATCATGGGCATGCGCGCTGTGGCCGGTGTCATCGGACTTGAGGGCTCACCCGGAGCATCCCAGACTTGAAATTTCCTCTGAATTGCCCTACGCGAAGGGACACCAGAAAGAGAAAGAGGAGAAAGGCACGACTCCATGGTATTGAAAATCTTTGACAGACTCTATGCCTTCCTGTGGCAGGACTACCGGCAGAACAACTGTAACACCTACTTCATCGACGCTGGCAAACGTATCCTCATCGATCCCGGCCACAGCCACCTCTTCAGCCATGTGGAACAGGGACTCTTGTCTTTGGGCGTAGATCCCCGGTCCCTGGACCTGATCATCGTTACCCATGCTCACCCGGACCACATGGAGGCAGCCCTGCTCTTCACCAAGCCCACCATGATCGCCATGGGAGCCACCGATTTCGCCTACCTCAAGGAATTCGCCGGCGACTACTACAGGATTCCCGAACCCGACTTCTTCCTGCAGAACGGGACACTGGACGTGGGGGATACCAAGTTCCACGTACTGGAAACGCCGGGTCATACGCCGGGCTCCATCTGCCTGCACTGGCCCGAGCACAACGCGCTCTTCACCGGGGACGTGGTGTTCGAGCAGGGCATCGGCCGCACTGACCTTCCCGGGGGAAGCGGGAAACTGCTCAAGGAGAGTATCGTCAAGATCGAGGCCCTGCGCCCGCACTACCTCCTGCCAGGACATGGCGGTATTCTCAGCGGAGAAAAGGCAGTGAGGGACAACTTCAGGCAGGTCAGGGACTACTGGTTCAGATATCTCTAGACGCGCTGCAGGGAAGCGGCGAGCCCTCCCTTCAGACCCTCCAGCACTGCAGGCCACTGGCCGTCAGCCTGAACATTTGGGATGACTGCCGTACCGGATATTCCCGTCCCGGCAAGACGTGAGAGGACGCGGGCCTCGTGATCTTTCCGCGCAGCCTCCACGGAATCCTTATAGGCATCCACGGCCCGACGGATCGGAGCGCTGTCGAGGCCGAGAACCTCCTCCCACACCTGCAGCAGGACATGCAGGGTCTCTGCGGACGGATCGACGCGGGTTAGGACCTCCCTGTGGAGGATCTCCCTCAGCGCCGGGTGCTCTGTCGATTCCCCTGCATATTCGGCTTTGAGTTCGTCCACGGTGGTCTTTCTGTCCACGAGCTGCTGTATCCACCCCCGCACCTTGTCGGTGAGCTCCTTTTTTTCCAACACCTCCCGATCCTCCCGCGTCATGGCGAGATCCTTGGTCCGTTCCATCACGATATCCAGCGTGCTCTTGATCTTGCCCATGGCTCTCTCCCTCTGTCAGCTCCGTGCGTTCCAGTGGTCTTGGCACCTATCCAATAGTCCCCTTCCCGGCGGTAATCAAGCCCCTTGATCCCCTGGCAACCATGACCGAGTGTGCCTGGCTGCATTGCGGGCGATGGCTTCGATGATCTTTTCCCACAGCTCGGGCGGCAGATAGTGCCCCATGCCCTCCATGACCATGAGGTGTGCGCCGGGAATGGACTCGGCCGTATCGATCCCGCACTCCAGAGGCACGAGGGGATCCAGGTCGCCGTGCATGACCAGTGTGGGCGCTTGGACCCGGTGGAGCCTCTCCTTCCTGCTCCCCGATGCTATGATGGCGGCTAACTGCCGGGCGCTCCCGGCAGGTTCGACCCCCCGGGAGAAGGTCTCATCGCCGAGACGCAGAGCCCGCTCGTCATCCATGGGGTAGCGTGGACCGCTCAGGACCATCCATACCTCTCTGAAGTAGCGCACGAAACCCTCCCGGTCCAGGGGAACGGGCCTGAAGAGCATTTCCAGGGCCTCCTGCTTCGGCGGGGGCAGCAGCGGGTTTCCCGTGGTGGACATGATGGAGGCAAGGGTTCTGATGCGCTCGGGGTACCGGATCGCCATCTCCTGGCCGATCATGCCACCCATGGATTCGCCCACCACGTGGGCGCTATTCACGCCCAGGGTGTCCAGCAGGCCCACGGTGTCCATGGCCATGTCCGCAATGGTGTACGGTACCGCAGAAGCCCCCCTGATCTTTCCCGAGAGCAGGGCATGGATATGCGGCATGCCTTCCCGGGAAAACCTTGTGGAAAGTCCCACGTCCCGGTTGTCGAACCGGATGACGAAGAACCCCCTGGCGGAAAGTCTCCTGCAGAATTCCTCTTCCCAGAGGACCATCTGGGAGCTCAGTCCCATGATGAGCACCAGCGGTTCCCGGTCCGGGGAACCGAAGGTGTCGTAGGCAATGGTTATGCCGTTTGCGGATGCAAACGCGAGCGGGGAATGCTCAACGGTCATGGCCTGCGTATCCTCAGGTGCATCAAGGCACATCATGCACCATCATACCACCACGGCAGCCTCTCCTGGAAGACCGAATGCACCTGAGGGATTGTAAAACGGCTTTCCCTCAGAGATAATGCCGGCAGGCGAACTGGGCCACAGGCCCTGTGCCCGGAGGGATAGCACGTGGACACCATGCATGACCTGCAGACCATCTTCTGGCATGCAGTGCACGAGGTGGACCCTGCCCGGCTTATCGAAACCCGCGTGGGCAGGACCGGCACCACCCTTTCCCTCCATGCTCCGGATTCCGTACTCTCCGAGGACCTCTCCTCGTACCGGCGCATCCTGGTCCTGGGCATGGGCAAGGCCTCGGCCGCCATGGCCATGGCCATGGAGCGGGTACTGGAAGGCATCCCCATCGAAGGCGCGATCATCACGAAACACGGCCACGGTCTGGACCTGGCCAGGATCAGGGTCATCGAGGCCGGACACCCCGTGCCGGACGAGGACAGCGTACGCGGCGCGGGTATCCTGTTGCAGCTGGCTGACGACGCAGGGCATGACACGCTCATCATCAACCTCGTCTCAGGGGGCGGCTCGTCGCTGTTCTGCCTTCCCGCTGACGGCATATCCCTCGGGGAGAAGCAGGAGACGACCCGGGCCCTGCTCGCATCCGGGGCCGCCATCGACGAGGTCAACTGCGTCCGCAAGCACCTGTCCCGCGTCAAGGGAGGCAGGTTTGCGGCAAGGACCTTCCCGGCAAGACTGATGAGCCTCATCCTCTCGGACGTGGTGGGGGACAGGCTCGACACCATCGCCTCGGGCATAACGGCCCCCGACCCCACCACCTACCGTGAGGCGCTCTCCATACTGAGGCGCTATCACATCGAGGACCGGGTGCCGTCCCGCGTGGTGCAACTCCTGGAATCGGGCACCCAGGGGGGCCTGCCCGAGACCCCCAAGGTGTCCGACCCTGCTTTCGACCGTACGTCCAACATCATCGTAGGGAGCAATGCGATTGCCTGCCGGTCAGCGCTCGACCGCGCGGAAGCCCTGGGGTACGACGCCCGCATCCTGAGCACCACCCTCACGGGGGAGGCCGCCGAGGTAGCCTCATTCCTTGCAGACATCGCGTGGGACATGCATGTGCGCAGATCCGATACCCGAAGCCCCATCCTGCTCGTTGCCGGAGGTGAGACCACGGTCACCCTGAAAGGCAGCGGCCTCGGCGGTAGAAACCAGGAAATGGCCCTGGCCTTTGCATGCAGTCTTTACGAAAAACACCCGTCGCTCACGGACATCACCTTCCTCTCCGCCGGTACGGACGGCACCGATGGCCCCACGGACGCCGCCGGGGCCTTTGTCACGCCTGAGCTGATGCGGCGCATGCCCGAACTCAGAATCAAGGCCCGGGAACATCTGCTCGATAACAATTCATACCGGTTCTTCCAGGACCAGGGGCTCCTCTTCACTACAGGCCCCACACGCACGAATGTCTGCGACATACAGCTTCTGGCCATTCTCTGATCCATCGTGGCCAAGCCTTTCTTCAGCGAGATTCCTGTTGTTTGCAATCATGCAGTCCGTTACAATAGGACATCATTATCCAGAGAGAGGGGTCCTGGATATGGACATGCATCATGAACCCTTCACCCTGATACTTCACGAACATCCTGCATCGCACGACCCCTTTCTCATGCGCCATACACAGAGGGAGGAGGATCGCTGAAATGTCGGAAGAAACCAAGAAGAAGCACCACAAGGAAGAGAAGCCCATTGACAAGATGACTGTCAAGGAACTCCGGGAGATCGCCCTGGAGATCCCCCACGAGCACGCCGAGGTGGCGGTGCACGACATGAACAAGGAGCAGCTCGTGTCGTTCATCAAGAAGGCCCGGGGCATAGCCGACGATGCACCGGTGCACCACCATGAGAAGAAGAAAAAGAAGGCCGCCAAGGTCGTGCTCACCCGGCAGGACATCAAGGCGAAGATCAGAAGATTCAAGGAACTCAAGACCCAGGCCTTCGGACAGAACGAGCGGAAGAAGGCCGCCGTGTACCGCCGCCGCATCAGCCGGCTCAAGAAGCTGAGCCGGAAGACCGCCTGAACCGTGCGGCCCTCCCCTGTCCGCGACGCGTGCCGGACACGGGAGGGCCGATCCCTTACACCTGCGCGTATTACAGTTCCTCGAACTGGTGCCGGAACCCCACAAACAGGTCGTGTTCATTCCTGCCCGGGGTATGCCGGTGATCCCTGGAGGGGCTCCCCCTGAGCCTTGACCGCTTCCATTCGTGCGTAGGCTCCTGGCTGCCCGGGTCCGACACCCTGAACCGCTCCACCGTGGAGGCCAGGACCCGCGACTCCATGCTGAGGTTGTCCGATGCACCTGCGAGCTGCTCCACCGTGGAGGCATTCTGCTGGGTGGTGTTGTCGATCTGGCTCAGGGCCCGGTTGACCTCATCCACACCGGCAGCCTGCTGGGTCGATGACACTGCTATCTCGTCGATCCTCCGCGAGAGGTCCTCGATGTGACCGATCATCTGTTCGAGGGATTCTGCGGATCGCTTCATGATCTCGTCCCCTGACTTCACCTTGTGAACGGTATCCTCAATGAGGACCCTTATCTCCCGGGATGCATCAGCAGACCGCTGGGCCAGGGAGCGGACCTCGTCCGCCACCACGGCAAAGCCCTTGCCGTGTTCGCCTGCCCGGGCCGCCTCCACGGCCGCGTTCAACGCAAGGAGGTTGGTCTGGAAGGCCACCTCGTTCACCGTGGTGATGATATCTCCGATCTTCCTGGACGCCTCGGAGATCTCCGTCATGGCTCCCATGAGTTCCCGGGACGCGGCCACGCTCGAGCTTGCTGTCTCCACCATGAGTCGTGCCTGGGATCGCCCCTGGTCCGCATTCTGGGCGTTCAGTTTTATGGAGGATGTCATCTCTTCGATGGTGGCGGCCACCTGCTCGATGGCGCTCGCCTGTTCCTGGGTCATCTGGGAGAGGCCCTGGGTTCCCGATGCCACCTCGTGGGTGGAGGCATCCAGCAGGGTCGCCTCCTCCTTGACCTTGGCCACCACCGCTTCCAGCTTGTCCACAAAGCGGTTGAACTCGGCCGCAAGCTCGCCGATCTCATCGGTCCGGGAGATGTTCAGCCTCATGGTGAGGTCGCCCTCGCCCTCGGCTATGTTCCGGAAGCTCTCCACCACCTCATGGATGGGCCGGGACACCATCCTCCGTATGACGAAGAGCACGCCTGCACCCACGAGCACGGCCATGATGAGGACCGAGACGCCCACCTGGACCATGAGCCTGTCATAGGAGGCGAAAAACTCGCTCCGTTTCACCCCGGTATAGAGCGCGCCGATGATCCGGCCGTCCTTGTCCCTGATGGGGTCATATGCGGTGAAGTATGGCACTCCCAGGATATCCGCCTCGCCCCGGTACGGCCTTCCGTCTTTGAAGATTGCGTTGTAGGCAGGCCCGGTGAGCTTCGTCCCCAGGGCCCGGCTGCCGTCGGGCTTCATCACGTTGGTGGCCACCCGCACGTCGTTCATGAAGACGGTAGCGGTGCCGCCACAGAGCTCCTTCAGCCTGTCGGGCAGCTCGTTGTTGCCGTTGACGGCATAGTAGCCGTCGATCATGAGTCTGTCTCCCTCGATGGAGAAGGTACTCCCCTTGGCAGCCAGCAGGCTCCAGAAGACCTTGAGCCTGGTCATCTGGTTCTCCTGGGCAACCCTTTCCAATTCATTGTGGAAGCTCATGAAATTGAGCGCCATAACCACGACGAGAACGATGCCACCCATGCCGAGCGTAATTGCGGAAAGCTTGGTGTACAGTCTGAAACCCTTCATCTCAACCTCCGGTATCAATACCTCAAACGGGCATGGGGAATGCAAAGGCCTCCGTGCCCTGTTCCCATAAAAAACATCATCCCTATTCCGCCAAAGCCGACTCGCACCGCCTGGGGCACGAGCCTCATCCAGAACACTGTAAATAACCCATCAATGAGGCCACCATCGGCAGGAGCGGAAAAAATCTTTATTTTTCTCGAAGAATTCGGCTGGGATCCTGATGATTCACAAAGGATGTGTTCATTCAGGGCTGTTATGGTGAAACGGCATCCACAGGTTCGGCGAACATGTTGAACGATCTGGACCGGAACAACCCCGGGCACGCAGGGGACCGGCTTGTGCATGGCGCCTCTGCCGGGGGAGGAGAACACCCGGCAGAGACACAGAACGAGAGCATCTCCAATTCAGCCGTTTCTTCAGAACTCCTCGAAATCCTCGCCTGTTGCGGGTCCCCTCTTCGGTGTCTGCGGGGCCACGGCCCGGGGTGTCTGTCTTACCTGGGGCCTTCTTATCCTTCGCGCCTGCACAGGGTCTCCCATGCCCGACACCTTGAACTGGGCAACCACCGATGCCATTTCCCGGGATTCGGTACTCATGGTGTCGGCCGCACCCGCAAGCTCCTCCACGGTGGAGGCGTTCTGCTGGGTGGTATTGTCGATCTGGGCGATGGCCCTGTTCACCTCGTCAACCCCAGTGGCCTGTTCCGCCGAGGTTGCGGCTATCTCCTCAATGTTCATGGAGAGCTCCCCGATCTGGGAGATCATGAGCTCCTGAGACTCCACGGTCTTCTTGACGATCTCGTCACCCGCCTTCACCTTGCCCACCGTGTCCTCGATGAGCACCTTGATCTGCTTGGCCGCCTCGGCTGACCGCTGGGCCAGGGACCTCACCTCGTCGGCCACCACGGCAAAACCCTTGCCGTGCTCGCCGGCCCTGGCTGCCTCCACGGCGGCGTTCAGGGCAAGGAGGTTCGTCTGGAAGGCAACCTCGTTCACCGTGGTGATGATGTCACCGATCTTGCGTGAAGCAATGGAGATCTCCTCCATGGCCTTCATGAGCTTCTGCGACTCGTCGCTGCTGCCGTGCGCTGTCTCCACCATGGCCTTTGCCCGGGAGCGGCCTGTTTCCGCGTTCTTGGCATTCTGCTTGATCGAGGATGTCATCTGCTCGATGGTGGCGGCTACCTCTTCGATGGCGGATGCCTGTTCCTGGGTCGCTTGGGAGAGGCCCTGCGACCCGGAGGCCACCTCCTGCGTGGCGCTGTCGAGGAGGGTCGATAGTTCCTTGATCTTGGCCACAACCTCCTCGAGCTTGCCGATGAATCTGTTGAACTCGTCCGCGAGTTCACCGATCTCATCGGACCTGTTCACAGAGAGCCTCATGGTGAGGTCTCCTTCGCCCTCGGCAATGTCCCTGAAACTGCTCACCACATCCTTGATGGGCTGGGTGACCATCCTCCTCAGGATCAGCAGCACCCCGAAACCGAGAAATGCCGCCACCACTGCCGTCAAAACGGCAACATGGACCATGAGTTTGTCGAAGGAAGCGAAGAAATCACTCCGCTTCACCCCGGTATAGACCACGCCGATGATTTCGCCTGCGCTGTTCTTGATGGGGTCATAGGCCGTGAAGTAGGGAACGCCCAGGATATCCGCCTTCCCCCGGTAGGGCTTTCCTTCCTTGAAAACAGCGTCATAGGCGGCGCCCACCAGCTTGGTACCCACTGCACGGCTCCCGTCGTCCTTCATCACATTGGTGGTCACCCGTACATCGTTCATGAAGACGGTGGCGGTTCCTCCGCAGAGCTCCTTGAGCCTGTCCGGCAGCTCATAGTTCCCGTTCAGGACGTAATCGCCCACCATGAGGCTGTCTCCGGCTATCTGAAACCCGGAACCCTTCTGGGACAGGAGGTGCCAGAACACCTTGATCCTCATCTCCTGGTTTTCCCCTGCGATGCGCTCGAGCTCTCGGTGAAAATTGATGAAGCAGACAGCCATGGCCACGACGAGGACGATTGCGATAGTGCTGAGGGTAAGCACGACGAGTTTCGCGGTAAGCTTGAACTTCCACATAGATACCTCCAGTTCTGCTGTCATGAGGATATGTCGACCTCGGCGGGACTGTCTCCATACCCTTGCTCACACCGTCTTCTGGCCTCTCATGACAACACCCACGTGGGGAACATATAGGCATCCTGCAAGACATCCTTGCTGCCGATACGACATGTATCGTCATTCCGTTTCAAAATATTTCCATATTTTTTCGATTTTCTCCCGATATTCATCCGCATATGATAATTATTTATATTATATCAAGATGTTAAATGCAGGCTTCCCCTTGCAGAACAAGGAGCCGGGAAGAAGTGCTGGAAGAGGAAAGGGTTTTCCTCTATCCTGATAGCTACCCGCATCATCGGGAGGAACACCATGTCCAAGACCATGAAGGCCGGCGCCATTCAGCTGTGCGCTGAGCTGGGCAACGTCACTGCGAACCTGGAAAAGGCGGACCGGCTCGTTGAGGAGGCCGCGTCCCAGGGCGCCCGGATCATCATCCTGCCTGAGTTCTTCACCACCGCTGCGGCCTTCCACCCGGCCATGCTCAAGGCCGCCCTGCCCATCCGGGGCAGGGCCACCCAGTTCCTCATGGACAAGGCCAGGAAACATCAGGCCTATGTCGGGGGGTCATTCATCGCGTCCAGGAACGGAGAGCTCTTCAACACCTTCGTGCTTGCCATGCCCGACGGGTCCACGGCCTATCATGACAAGGACCAGCCCACCATGTGGGAGAACTGCTATTACACGGGAGGCCGCGACGACGGCATCCTGCCTACGCCCATCGGGCCTATCGGCGCGGTGCTCTGCTGGGAGCACATCCGCCACCGGACGGCGCGCAGGCTCCTGGGCAGGGTGGATCTCGTGGTGGGGGGCTCCTGCTGGTGGACCGTGCCGCAGGGCTGGCCGCCGAAGGGCCTCTGGGAGTGGCACCACCGCAAGAACATGAAGCTCATGGCCTCGACCCCCTCCACCCTGGCCCGCATGCTGGGGGTGCCGCTCGTCCATGCCGCCCATGCGGGGACGTTCAGGGCATCCATGCCGTGCATGCCGCTGGTGCCGTATGAGTCGTTCTACCTGGGCGAGACCCAGATCGTGGACGCCTCGGGCGTGATCCTGAGACGCATGACCAGGGAGGAAGGCGAGGGTGTCATCGTCGCCGAGGTCGACCCGGGCCGCAGGGCCCCGAGCCTGACGCTGGGGACTTCGTTCTGGATACCGAGGCTCCCCCTGCTCTTCCGCCTGGTATGGACCTACCAGAACCTCCATGGGGCGTGGTACTACCACTCGGCAAGGAAATCGGGAGCGCTGGTCATCCCCTGATACGCTCCCTGTTGCCGGGAAATTGACACGACCGGGCAAATCTGGTACCTCCCATCCACCGGCCACGAGCCTGCACAGGGAGAGGGCCGGGCTCACAAGGAGGCGGATCCCCATGACAGGCATCGCGCACATACCGGACACCTACCGCACTGCCATCAGGGCCTGGATCATGATGGCACGCATCCCCTTCCACTCCGTGGGGGTGCTGCCCTTCTGCCTCGGTGCCATGCTGGCATGGAGGACGACGGGCACCTTCAACTGGCCCGTGTTCCTCTGGGCCACCCTGGCCGTGGTCCTCATCATGCTCTCCACCTACCTGGCCGGCGAGTTCTCCGACCTGGAGGAGGACCGGCTTTCTGCGCAGATGGAGAGGAACCGCTTCACGGGGGGCTCCCAGGCCGTGGTCCAGGGACTGGTTCCCCGTCACCACCCGAGAGTGGGAAGCTACGTTGCCCTGGCCCTGGCAGGGGCCATCGGGGTGCTCCTCCAGTTCGGCTACCACACGGGGCCCTGGACCATCCCCCTGGGCATGACAGGCATGCTCTTCGGTTTCTTCTATTCCACCGAGCCCCTCCGCTGGGTGAAGCGGGGCATCGGGGAGATCATCATCGGGTTTTCCTACGGGTGGCTCCCCATCGCTGTGTCGTTCTACCTCCAGACCGGCCATTTCAGCCCCCTGGTGCACTGGATGAGCCTGCCCGTGGCGCTGTCCATCTTCAATGTGATCCTTATCAACGAGTTCCCGGATCACCCGGCGGACCTGAGGCAGGGAAAGAAGAACCTCACCGTGAGGTTTGGCAAGAAGACAGCCTCTCTCGTCTACGCCGCAGCATCCCTGGCAGGGGTCCTCCTCTCCCCGCTAGCCGTCACCGCAGGGCTTTCGCCGAACAGCCTCATCTTCCTGCTCCCCGTGGCAGTGCTGTCGATCCTCGCGGCCATGGGCATGCTCACCGGGAAACATGCAGACCGCGCGGTCCTGGAGAAGATGTGCGGCCTCACCATAGCCGTCAACCTGCTCTATGCAGCGGCCTACATGGCATCCCTCATGGTGTGGGGCCTCTGAGGTGAAGCTCCGGGACGTGCTGCACTGGCCCATGAAGGCCATCTTCTGGCCGCCGAGCCTGGTGCTCAGGCAGTTCGGCAGCGCAGCCTACTTCTCCTACCTGGTGGGGTGGAGGCGTTTCCCATCCTGGGTCCTCCGCCACGGCATCAACTCGCTGCCCATCGCGGCAGGGGCCACGGGCATGGGCTGCATCGGTTACCCGGGGCACCCGGCCTGGGAGGTGACGTCGGCCTGCAACCTGCGCTGCATCCACTGCCACGTCACTGCCGACACGCCCGGCCCGGACGAGCTGAACACGGACGAGGCGAAGGGCTTCATCGACGACCTCGCGCGCATCGACGGGTTCCGCATGCTTGTCTACACCGGGGGCGAGCCCCTGGTGCGGAAAGACATCTTCGCACTCATGCACCACTCCAAGGAGGCGGGACTCATCAACGTCATCGCCACCAACGGCACCCTCATCACGGAGGAGACGGCGTTTCGCCTCAAGGAGGAAGGCCTTGCCTGCGCGGCCGTGAGCCTCGACTCCTGGAGGGACGAGGTGCACGACTTCGTGAGGAACAGGCAGAACACCTACGGGCTCGCCATGCGGGGCATCCGCGCGCTCAAGAAGGCCGGCATACCCCTGCAGATCAACTGTACGGCCATGCAGTACAACTTCGACGACCTCGACGAGCTCCTCGACCTCGTGGACGGCCTGGGTTCGGGCATCATGCTTATGTACCAGCTCGTGCCCGTGGGCAGGGGAGACGACATCAGGGATGCCACGCTGAGCGTCAACGAGAACGAGCGACTGCTCAAGTTCCTGGCGAAAAAGCAGAAGGACGTCTCCACCATCGTGGAGCCCGTGGCGGGTCCCCAGTACTGGCCCTACCTCATGGAGCGCAAAGGGCTGAAGAACGGCACCTGGCTGCGGGTGGCCGAGCAGGTGTTCCACGGGTGTGCCGCGGGCCGGGGTTTTGTCTACATCAAGGCCAACGGGG
Organism: Deltaproteobacteria bacterium; assembly: GCA_029547045.1. Classification (GTDB taxonomy): domain Bacteria; phylum Desulfobacterota; class Desulfomonilia; order UBA1062; family UBA1062; genus MWEI01. Next base: position 25,342 of record JAKPQL010000131.1, read on the forward strand.
ACGTGTGGCCCTGCCCCTTCGTGGAGGTGATCGCCGGAAACGTGAAGGAGAGGCCCTTTGACCGGATATGGGAGGACAGCCCGGTCTTCGCCGCCCTGAGAAACCGCGAGAACACGCTCAAGGGAAGGTGCGGTGACTGCAGATACCGCGCCATGTGCGGCGGGTGCAGGGGCCGGGCCATGGCATGCACGGGTGACTATCTGGCCGAGGACCCGTCGTGCTTTCTCGAAGACTCGCTCATTGATCGCGCAGGACCTGTGCGATCTTCTGGGAGAGCTCCGAGATCTGGTAGGGTTTCTGGATAAATGCCATGGCGCCCTTTGCCAGGATCTTCTCCGCATCGCCCGTCATGCTGTAGCCGCTTGCCAGGATCACCCTGATCCCCGGGGAGATGGACTTCAGCTCTTCAAAGGTCCTCTCGCCGCTGATATCGGGCATGATCATGTCCAGGATGACGAGGTCGATCTCGGCGGAGCGGGACCTGAACGTCTCCACGGCCTCCTTCCCGCCGCGGGCCACAAGCACCTCATAGCCCAGCACCCTGAGCATGTCCTTGCACACGTCCAGGACCACCGCCTCGTCGTCCACGAGGAGGATGGTGCCGGTGCCCCTAACGATGCCGTCGGCGAGGTCCTGCTCGGCCACCGGGGTCTGGTCGCTGGCAGGCAGGTAGATGTTGAACGTGGTCCCGTGCTCCAGCTCGGAGTACACGGTGATCATGCCCCGGTGGGCCTTGATGATGCCGTACACCGAGGCGAGCCCCAGGCCGGTGCCGCGGCCCATCTCCCGGGTGGTGAAGAAGGGCTCGAAAATGCGCTCCCTGGTCTTCTCGTCCATGCCCTTGCCCGTGTCCGTGATGGAGATGCGGATGTACCTGCCCCCGGGGAGCATGTGGGGTGAGGTGTACGTCTCCTCCAGGAGGATGTTGCCGGTCTCCAGGTAAAGGTTTCCGCCACCGGGCATGGCCTGCCACGCATTGACGAAGAGGTTCAGGAGCACCTGCTCCATCTGACCCCAGTCAACATCCGCTGCCCAGAGGTCCTGTGAGAGACGCAGGAAGATGGCCACCTCCTTGCGCGTCCTGCCGAAGGTCTGGGAGGTCTTCTCAACGATCTCATTGAGGTTGTACGGGCGCACCTCGTACCTGCCTCCCCTGGCGAAGCCCAGAAGCTGGCCTGCGAGCTCCGCGCCGGTCCGGACCTGCTGCTCGATCCGCTTCAGGCGTTCGTAGAAGGGGTGCGAGGGGTCGATCCCCACGAGCATGAGGGAGGCATACCCCTGGATCCCCATGAGGATGTTGTTGAAGTCGTGGGCGATGCCGCCGGCCAGCGTGCCAATGGCCTCCATCTTCTGGGCCTGGTAGAGCTGCGACTCGAGGCGCTTCCTGTCGGTGATGTCGAGGTCCATGCAGAAGACCTCCAGAACCTCGGCGCCCTCGAAGATGGGGAACATGGTGGAGTAGACCCACCTCATGTCCCCCGAGCGGTGCTGCACCTCCCACTCCGTAGGCGCTGTGGGCTCGCCCTTTGTCCAGATCCGCTCCAGGGTATCTTCGAACTCCCGGACGGCATCCCCCTTGAGGATGATATCCTGGATGCGCCTCCCCTTCGCCTCCTCGGGGCTAAAGCCGTAGACGGCCTCGCTCGCCCTGTTCCAGTGCAGGATGGTCCCCGTGCGGTCAAAGCCCTGGATGGCCACAAAAGGTGCATGGTTGATCACCGCCTCGAACCGGCCCAGGGCGCTCCTGAGGTCCGCGTTGGCCTGCATGAGCTCCTGGGAGGACAACTCCAGGGCACGTTCCATCATCAGGCGGTCGGAATCGCCGGCACGGTAGGCCTCGTCCACCGCGCCGAGGAACCTGCGCATCCCATCCGTGAAGGCCTTCTCGTCTTTCAGGTACCGCTGGATCTGTCGCTCGAGGAGCCGGTGCACCGTGTCATGCCTCATGGAGTGCCGTGATGGTCATGGTCTGGTTGTGAAGCTCGCATTTCCCTCCCTTTGAGAACGGGGAGATCTCTCCGTACGAATAGAAGCCCGTGTAGACCGCCTGTGCACCCAGAATCCCGGAAACCCCCTCCACCTCTTCCTCCACCCGCTGCTTGAGGATGAGCTTCCTTCCCACGCAGCTGATGAGGATGGCCAGCTCCGGATTGAAGGTGCCCAGCGTTTCAGACGAGGTCCGGGCGGCATCCACGGCGCCATCGATGAGGCGTTCGAAGTTCGCCTTCATGAGCCTGGCGTAGGCGCCCTCGGGCATGTTCCCGGCAAAGGTCATGCTCTGGTCCGCCTCGTTCACTGCCAGCAGGGTGCGGACAACAGGTATGGAGCCATCCCTGACCCGGAGACTCAAGGGAAAGAGGAGGCCTGTGGCCGGCAACCCGGCCGCGTGCTCCCCGAGGTATTGCTTGTAGAGAGCCAGGGCCGACTTGCCGTCAAGCTCGAAGAGCATGTTCCCCTTTGAGCGCGTGATGAGCCGCTCTGGCCCGAAGGGGTCCCAGCCCCCGAAGGAGCCGTATCCCACCTTGAGGAGAGCCCCGAACAACCCTATGGCCGCCACGGTGTTCGTGGCGGGCTCGTCGTCCAGGAAGGCATAGGTTTCTCCGAAGCGGTCCCCGTCGCCGGACAGGCCTCCGGTGATGGTGGCTCCCGGCGTCAGGTGATCCTTGATGCCCGCCACCAGCTCCGTCCCGTTGATGTTCAATCCCTCACTGAGCACGAAAACATGGCGCAGCCCCTCCCCGTTGAGGGCCAGGGCTGTCATCCTGCCCGCATCATAGCTCTCGTCGATGCCCGAGACCCTCACCAGGGAGCCCTTGAGCGTGGTGGCTTCGAAGGACACTGCGGTGATCACCAGGGTGTCGTCGTACACGCGCGTCCCCATGATCTCACCCGCGGTGGAGCACCCCAGGATGCGGGCATTGGGATATATGGATCTGATGCGCTGCATCAGTCCGGGCTCCTTTATCCTGGCCGTGGCCCCGAAGACCAGGACAAGGCCTGCATCGAGCCTGCCGGTATGTTCCGGAATGCCTTCCGGATAGAGGTACTGTTCCACTTTCATGTTATAATATAAGTAATGGTAATCAGCCAGATTACAAGGGCTCTTTTCTTCCGGCGGCCCTAATGTCCTTTTCCGCCGTGGTATCTGCAGAGACCCAAGTGAGAGTGACCTGCACCCACCTGCGGGCGCCAGCTCACTCCCCTGCCGACCAGTCTCCGGGTCTGAGGGGTTCAAGTCCCCACGCAGCCCGGGCCCGGTCGCACCGCTCGTTCGGCTCACCGTTCTCCCAGGAGGGGGTGAAGACCCTGCACACCGATGCCCTGCGCTCGTAGATGGAGCAGTACACGGACCTGCCGATCTCGCCCTCCAGGGCTATGCATCGAGGGTGCGCACCGTCCATGCCGAGCATGGAACGGCGATACTGGTTGAGTTTCCTCGTCATTTCCACCGGCACTCCGCCCGGCGTGGCGTCATCCGCTTCGGCCCAGTAGAAGGATGCGCGGAAATACGCGCAGCAGGCTCCGCAGGTCAGACATGGATGAGGTTTGTCATGGGTGTTTTCACTCATGGCGTCTTCCGTACTCCGAATAGGGGATGTATGGACGAACATCCGTGAAAAAGCAACGGGTATGTTCCTGCACCCTGTTTCCAAGAGTCCAGAGGCGATGACAGGGAACAAACGATAAAAAATCATCGACCCAGGCATCCAGTACCGATATATACATGGTCATGGCGCAGCGTGTCCCCGTTCTCTCCTCCAAGCTCATGCCCCCCCGCACGGAAGGCGCTCTGGAACGGGTCATCTCCCGGCATCTCTCCCGGGAGATACCGGCCCGGAAGGTCACCACCGTCACCGCGGGGGCCGGGTACGGCAAGACCACCCTGGTGGCCCAGGCCGTCCTGGGACATGACGCGGTCTGGTACCGGCTGGACAGCACGGACCGTGACCTTGCCACCTTCATGCACCACATGATTGCAGGCATCGGCAGGATCTATCCCGGTTTCGGGAGGCAGATCGCCGGCCTCTTGCACGAGGGACAGTCCCTGAACCTGGATCCGCGCGGCATCATCACGGTGTTCCTCCAGGAGATGGAAGACCGGTTGACCCGTGACGTGATCTTCATCCTGGACGATTTCCACTCTGTAGCGGATTCCCCCCCCATACGGCAGGCCCTTACCTTCTTCATGGAGAACCTGTCCCCCCTTGTCCACCTGGTGATCATCAGCCGGTCAGAGGTCCCCCTGCCCCTGTCCCGCCTGAGGGCCATGAGGGAGGTGCTCGATGTACGGCCCCAGGATCTCCTGTTCAGCATCGATGAGATCAGGCATTTAGCCCAGCAGTCGTTCCGGGTGAGCCTCACGGAAGAATCCACCGGCATCCTGCACGAAAAGACCGCCGGATGGGTGAGCGCGCTGATCCTCTTCTTCCATTCCCTGCACCGGAAAACGCCGCATGCCATCGAGCAGGACATCCATGCCATCAAGGGGTCTTCACGCATCATCTCGGACTACCTGGACGAGAACGTGTTCGCGCACCTGAACCGGGAGATCAGGGACTTTCTCATCAGGACATCCATCCTCACCCGGCTCCACGCGCCCTTCTGCGACCGCTTCCTGGGCATCTCGAACTCGTCGGGCATCCTCATGCACCTCGAGAAGAGCCACCTCTTCACCTTCGCACTGGACGAGGACAACCAGGAATACTGCTACCACCAGCTCTTCCAGGAATTCCTGCTGAACGCACTCCGGCAGGAACTGGGTGTTGACGGCACGAGGCTTCTCCATGGGAAGGCCGCCCGCATTCTGGAACAGGACGGCAGTGACGAGGAGGCGGTCCATCACTACCTCATGGCCGGTACCTTTGACGAGGCCTGCGCCATCCTTGACAGGCTGTGCCTACGACTCATTGGAGAGAACAGGTTTGTATTCATCAAGTCCTGTATCGACAACCTGCCAGGACATTGCTTCGATTCCCACCCCTGGATGGAATACCTCAGGAGTTGCCTCCACGCAGCCCTGGGGAGATACCAGGATGCCAGGAAAGGGATCAGGAGGGCCATGGCCCTGTTCAGGGAACACCGTGATCAGATCGGCATCGATCACTGTCTCAAGGAGATCGCGTTCGGGCACTTCATGATCGGCGAGTTCCAGAAGGCCCAGGAGATCTATGAGAAGCTCCTGGACAGCCCCTCCCTGACCCCCATGCTCCACCTGGAGGCTCATATCCAGATGGTCTTCATCAACGCTCAGATCGGGAACATGGATGTCGCGGATGCCCATGCGGGCGAGGCTCTCCGGATGCTCGACGACATGGAGGATTCTCTGACAAGGGATGGGTACCATGCCTGGCTCATGATCAACCATGGGTTCCGATACGTCTTCTCCGGCGACCCCTTGAAGGCCATGGAGATGGCCAAGAAGGCCACTGCTGTCCTGGAGAGGCTTCCTTCCCACCGTCTCATGACCTACTGCCATCACCTGGCCAGCTCTGCCTGTCTCTTCCAGGGGCACTTCAGGCAGGGCCTTGACGAGGCTCTCCAAGGGCTCGCCATCATGAACAGGAGCCGATTCCATGACACCACACGCGGCTGGCTCCTCTGCAACGCGGGAGCGAACGCCCTGTGCCTCGGCCTTTTTGATGAGGCCATGCGCTACACCGAGGACTCACTTCGATTCTTTCAGAATGGAAACAATCCGTTCGGCATGGCGTATGCTTACTTTACCCTCCAGCAATTCCACCTGGTGACCGGCAGGCTCGAGCTTGCGGAGGAGACGGGAAAGACATGCCTGCAGGTTGTCAGGGGGTTGCCCATTCCCCACGTCACCGGGCCTGCAAAGGCATCCCTGGCAGACACCCTGATCCTGAAGGGCAGGCTGGACGAGGCAAGGGAACTCATTGAGGATGCACGCGGGGCGTTCCAGTCTTCGAAGCTCTTCGAGTGGATGATCCACCGGCTCCACACCAGGCTTTCCTGGGTACAAGGCCAGGAAGAGGAGGCACTGGCATGGCTCCGGAAGGGAATGGAAATCGCCGAGGCACACAGGTTCGAGCGTATCGTGGCCCTCGACTGGGGGTGGCTCTTGCCCATGCTCCTGGAACTCCATGCACGGGGCGTCATGCACCCCGCCATACAAGAGATCTTCAACACCGTGGCGGATCATGCGCGGCCCGTTCTGCTGTCAATGCAGCGATCCGCACCCGCCCCCCTATCACAGGCCATGACGCAGATCGTCCATGACCTGCCCGGCACACCGCCCCCAGGCCTGAAGGTGAGCTGCCTGGGCGCATTCCGGGTCATGAAGGGAGATGCCGAGATACCTGCCGTCCAGTGGAAGAGCAGAAAGGCCAGGATGCTCTTCAAGCTCCTGGTACACTACCGGTCACGAGGGTATGTGAGCAAGGAGGTCTTCATGGAGCACCTCTGGCCGGAGGATGACCCTGGAAAGACCGCCGGCCGTTTCCACGTAACGCTGACCACCCTGCGCAGGATACTTGAGCCGGACCTGGAGCGGGGCAGGCCGTCGTCCTACCTCAAGGCGGACGGTGACGCATATCTCCTCGACCTCGGAAGGGGCGGCGGTGTGGACGTTGACCGTTTCCACGAGGAGTGCAGGAAGGCCAAGGCCGCACAGGACCCCTCCCAGGCCATGAGGTATCTCCTGGAGGCGAGACGATGCTATACGGGCGATTTCCTCGAAGAGGATCCCTTCGAGACCTGGTGCAGGGATGAGCGCGACAGGCTCAGGCAGACCTACCTCTCGGTGCTGGCCAGCATCGTGGACTGCCATATCATGGAGAGGGAATACGATGCAGCCATAGAGACGTGCACGGCCTACCTCGAGATGGACCCCTATGCGGAAGACATCTATCAGGAGCTGATGCGCCTGTACCTCTTCACCGGAAACAGGCCCATGGCGGTGAAGACCTATGAGCGCTGCGTGAAGTATGTCGTGGACGATCTCGGCTGCCCCCTGAGCAGGGAGACCGAACGGATGATCGAGGAGACGCACCTCCAGAGGAAAGGGGGGCGCAAAAAGAATGGCTACATCATCCCCCCGGGAGGAGGCAACCCGGGGTGAAGGTGTAGCCGAAGTCACTGCCAGGCTAGTTCTTGGCCGGATACCACCTGCTGATCTTGAACTCCGTCCTTGGGCGGTATTTCCTGATGAGATCCTCCACAGCCTCGTTCACGAGGTGCGAAGGGTCCTTTCCCGTCACGGTGGAGAGGCGTGCGAGAAAGTCATCGTGAGACTCGTCTATCTGAACATCCACCTTGCTCAGCCTGTCGGTCACACATTCCGGATCCAGAATAAACGGCCTTCTTCTCGGTGCACCCATTATCGACCCCACGATTGAGCTTCCCTGTAATCGCATCTCTCGCGATACCCATGGCACCCGGGAGATACCGGGGAACTCATGTATATTATGAGATCACACGAACCTCTTGTCGATGATGAAAGAAGGGTTATTTATTAGTGATTATTTCTAACTATTCAGGGTTTTCAGGAAGGTCCGGAGGTTCTGCTTGCTGTTCTTCAGGCCCGCCTTTGTGCGGATATTGAAGCGGTATGTGTGGACGGTATTGAGGGAGACATCGAGAAGCCGGGAGATCTCCTTGGAGCTCTTCCCCTCCCTGATGAGCGCTGCAACCTTGATCTCGGCACGGGTAAACCCCAGGTGCCCCAAGGAGACGATCCGTGCAAAGGGGGACGTAATGTACTGGAGCTGGGCCCTTACCAGGGCGAGCGAGCGCATCTGTTCCTGATCCAGCCGGGATTGTTCAAGGTTTTCCAGGGCGGGCAGCACAAGAGTCCTGATGTTCGAAACGATGTTCATCTCCATGGCCTGCCTGTCCTCGTCCCTCTGCCTGAGCAGGACCTTCAGGGCCGCATTCATATCCTCGAGCTCGCCCCCCCGGTTCCGCAGCTCTATCTCCCTTGCCCTGAGGGCGGCATCGATCTTCTTCCTCGCCTCTACCTCCCTGGTGAGCTCCTCAAGGGCATTGCTGAGGTCCCGGGTGCGGGATCTCACCATCTCTTCGAGCTGGACCCTGTGTCGCAGGAGTTCCTCCTGGGCACGCCGCATCTCTGTTACGTCCTGGATATGGGAGAGGATGCAGGGCACACCTTCCAGTTCGATGATTCTCGCCGAATGGAGGGTGTCCCTCATTTCACCGTTTTCCACCCGATAGGTCAGGGGGAATGAGTCCATCCCGCCATCCTTGAGTATGTGTGAAACGAAACCAGCACGGGCAGGGGGCTGGACCCAGAAGCCGAGCTCAATGGTGGTGCGCCCGATGACCTCCTCACGATTATAGCCTGACCATGCCGCACAGGCCTCGTTGGCGTCGATGATCACCCCCTGGTGGATATCCGTTATCACCATGGGCGCAGGGCTCGCATGAAAGGCGGCGGAGAACTTCCGTTCCGATGCGAGGAGGGCTTCCTCCACCCTCCTCCGCTCAGTGACATCGCGCGACACACCGTGGAGACCGACCACAGAGCCAGAGCCGTCCCTGATGGCGCTCACCACGTTTTCGAACCACCGTTTCGTGCCGTCCTTGTGGTAATACTCGGCCTCCATGGTGATCATCCTGTCCGGGTCCACTCCCTCCTGAGCGTCTCTCTCGAGCTCCTGCGCGAGCATGCGCATGCAGAGCTCATAGGACTCCGGCGTGAGCTGGTCCTTCGGATCCTGCGCCATCCGCTCTTCCGGGGTGAACCCCAGCATCCTGGTGATGGACGGGCTGACATAGGTGGTGCGCAGACCCAGGTCCATGGTCCAGACGATGTCGTTCATTTTTTCCGCAAGAAAACGGTATTTCGCCTCGCTCTCCTGCAGGGCGATCTCCGCCTTCCTGCGGTCCGTGACGTCCAGCACCACGCCGTTGAACACGATATCGCCGCCCCTGCGCTTCGGGTTCGATGCTCCCTGGAGATAGCGCTCTTCACCGTCCGGCCGGATGAACCTCCATTCGTATTCCCACCTGCTGCACGAACGGACCGCCTGCATGATCGAGGCCAGGAACCCCTCCCTGTCCTCGGGCGCGACACAGGCCCGGAAACGCTCGAAATACCCGCCGACACTGTTGTCCAGCCCGGTGATCTCCCGGGCGTTCCTGCTGATGTAGGAGAGTCCCATCTCTCCATTCTCACGGGCATAGAACTGATAGACAGCGGCCGGTATGGCATCGGCGAGTTCCCTGAACAGATCGTCGCTGCCCTTCAGGGGATCACCTCCGACGGGGGTCATGCAGTTCCTGTCCCTTGACTCGTCCAAGACTTCATCATCCATGTGCTTCTGCCGGAATAGTTCCACCCCACAGAGGATCCTGCTCCGTGCACCATGGGGTTAACTGATCTGTTTCAACGTAAGGAGGTCGATGTCCGTCATGGGCTGATACTCGGCAATGAGGTCTCCGATGGCCTCGTTCACCAGCACTGAGAGCTCCTTGCCGGTGAGCGCCGAAAGGACCATGAGGGCCTTTGCATACCGATCTTCTATATAATAGTTCCTCTTGATGAGATGCACATCCCCCCTGGCATCCCTCAGGCCCAGGGGCTTCCTGCCTCGTGTTCCCATGGTCACCTCTTAAAAAAATATCATGCACAAAGCTGCGTCCTGCTGCGCATGCATTGTTCTTACGTAGGCAGGGAGATCCTCTGCAGGATACTGATGCACTCTCCCTGCGCGCACTTGTCACTGAAAACGGGGACTCTTTCGCGCACGACATGCACATCCCTCTTGATACTTACACCGAAGCTTATCACAGAAATATATGAGAATCACCAGCAATTATGCTTAGATGTATGAAATGAAGGACGCACACTTCTTCCAGAGTACCTCTGAAGCTCATATTGTCGGCATCGATAATCTGAACACTTGCCCGCACCCATGTTCCCAAGCAGTTGCTTTTGCATTATCAGAATGCCGGGGTGAAGGCGTATAGGCACAGGATCCCGCCCTGTCCGTTCACCTCGGCCTTCGCGGGCCTGCCGTTCATGATGCCCACGGCGCAGGTCCTGATCTCGCCCGCCACGTCCTCAAGCGCCCTGCCCTCGAGGACCTCTCCGGCGTTCACGTCCATGTCGTCCTCCATGGCCCGGTAGACCCTGCTGGTGCTGCACACCTTCAGCACAGGCACAACGGGGAATCCGGCAGGGTTCCCCCTCCCGGTGGTGAAGATCATGAGCTGGCACCCCGCAGCGGCCAGGCCGGCCATGGACTCCATGTCGTACCCGGGTCCGTCCATGATCATGAGGCCTTTGGCGGCAGGACGCTGCCCGTAGTCCACAACCCCGCGTATGCGTCGGCTGCCCGCCTTGCAGATGCAGCCCAGGGACTTCTCCTGTATGGAGCTCATGCCGCCGTCCATGTTGCCCGGTGCGATGACCAGCGAGGCGAGCGGGCCCAGGATATCCCTGGTACGCTTCTCCGCCTCATCGACGATCCGCGTGATCCTCTCCCCGATGTCAGGCGTCGCCGCCCTGCGGGACAGGATGTGCGCCGTGCCGATCATCTCGGTGCTCTCGGTGAGGACCACGGTGCCGCCGGCATCCACGAGCCAGTCGGAAACCAGGCCCAGGGCGGGGTTGGCGGTCACGCCGGAAAAGGCGTCTGACCCGCCGCACTCGAGGCCGAGCACGATGTCCGAGACCGGGCGCTCCGTCCTCACCATGGACGAGGCATCCCGGAGCATCCTCCCTGCTGTGGCAATGCCCTTGTCCGTCGTCCTGCGTGAACCACCCTCGTTCTGGATCATGAGACACTCCACCGGCTTTCCGGTGGAGCCGATCTCGGATGCAACGAGCTGGGCATTCACGGTCTCACAGCCCAGGCCGATGACCACCGCGCCTGCCACGTTGGGGTTCTTGCCCAGACCTGCCAGGGCTGCCTGGTGCATGCCGGCCTCCAGGGCACGGCCGCACCCATGGCCGTGCACGAGCGCCGTCACCCCGGGCAATGCCCGTGCTATAGAGTCTGCCACGCCGTTGGCGCAGGCCACGGTGGGGATGACCACCACGTGGTTCCTGATGCCAACGGTGCCGTCTGGTCGCACATAGCCATGGAAGGTCGGCGCGCTCATGACCCCGCCTCCTCCGTGTCGAGGTTGTGGATGTGGACCCACGACCCTTTGGGCAGCAGCGCCGAGGCACGGCCGATGGGCTCGCCGTACTTGCGCACAACGCCGCCTGCGGGGATGTCCTCGCAGGCCACCTTGTGGCTGTAGGGGATCTTCTCCCGCGCGGGGAACACCCGTTTCCCGGGCATGACCACGTCCCCGCCTTCGGGGATGTCCTCAAGGGCGATGGCCACGTTGTCCTGGGCATGGATGACAATCACGTTGGGCTTCACGTTTGGTGCCTCCTGTGGGCTGAAGATATCCTGACCGGATGCATTGTACCCCATGTCCCGCAGCCGGGGGAACACCCGTGTTCCCCCGGAACGGGAAATACTTCCGTCCCGGTGAGGTCTCCTGGCCGGCCGGCTCAGGCTTGCCCGTAGAGGTCTCTGGCCTGGTCTTCGAGCCCGAGTTCGACGAGCTTCTCCTTCAGGGGCCTGCCGGTGCCCCAGTCCCATTTCCGGAAGGCATAGTATTCCCTGAGCATAAGGTCCAGGTCCGGCACGATGCCCGCGCTGCTCCCCTCGGTCAGGGGCTCCATGCAGATCCTCGGCATGGTGTCCTGCTCCCTGGTAAGACCGAGCCGGTTGTTGATGGCACGCTTGAGGTTGATGGACCTCTCCCCGGTGACGAGGACCTCATCTGGCGTCATATCCCAGCCCGTGAGGGCCTGCATGATCTGGCAGAGCTGGGTGACGCTCAGAGGGGAGAACTTGCAGAGCGTGAATGAGTCGTAGAGATCTTTGAGGGCCTGGTACTTGGCCGCCCCTTCGGCCTTGCCCTGGGAGCTGAACCGTTCGCCCGGCAGGATCATGTACTCCATGACCGGGGTGCCGAGCTCCACGGTGTAGTAGTCGCCCTTGAGGTGGCAGGCGCCCCGGGGCCCGGTGACGTACGAGATGGCCATACCGTGGAATGCCCTGGGATCGTGCATGGGGAGTTCCATGCCCTTGACCTTGGCCGCCTCGCCCTCGTCGCGGCCGAACTCACGGGCCATGGCCAGTGTGCCCTTGGCCAGCAGCGCGCCTATGCCCTCGTTGCTGATGATCCTGCGCACGAGTTCCACGACGGCCTCACCGTCGCCCCAGCACATCTCCATGCCCGCGCGCTCCTTCGTGATCACGCCCTTCTCGTACAGGTACATGGCATAGGCGATGCTGACCCCGGCTGCGATGGTGTCGATGCCGTGGGTGTTGCAGAGGTGGTTTGCCCGAATGATGGAGTCGAGGTCGAAGTTCATGCACAGCGGGCCGAATGCCATGACGGTCTCGTACTCGGGGCCGTCCACGTCTCCTATGCCCGGGAAGTCCTTGACCTCGCGGCCGCACCCGATGGGACACCCCGCACAGGCGTAGTTTTCCACCACGTAGCGCTGCCTGAGCGCCTGCCCGGTGACCTTTTCCACCGGGAATACGCTCCTGGTGAAGTACTTGGCCGGCACGTCGGAAAGCGTCATGGCCATGTCCGAGTAGAGCAGGGTCCCGTATTCCCGGTAGGCAATGGTGATGAAGCTCTGCCTGATGGTGGCATGGGCTTCCCGTGCAAGCAGGGTCACCTTTTCCGGGTCTGCGTACGCAGGTCTGAGGTTGCCGGACGCCACCACGGCCTTGAGATTCTTTGAGCCCATGAGGGCTCCGAGCCCGCACCGGCCCGCCGAGCGGCCCGCATCGTTCTGGATGGCAGCGGTCTTCACGAGCCTCTCGCCTGCCACGCCGATGATGGCCATGCCGAGATCTGTCCGGGAGAGCTCTTCCTGCAGCATCCTTTGCGCCTCGTAGGTATCCCTGCCCCAGAGGTGGGATGCATCCCTGATGGAGGCCGTTCCCCTGTCGAGGAAGAGGTACACGGGCCTGTCCGCCCTGCCCGTTATGAACACGCCGTCGTATCCTGAGCCCTTGAGCCGGAACGGGAAGTGGCCGCCGCTGGTTGCCTCGCCCCACCAGCCCGTGAGCGGCGAGACGCCCGCCACCGCGTACCTGCTCACCATGGGGATGGGGCTCAGGGTGAAGGGGCCCGTGGCGAAGACCAGGGGGCTCGCGGGCGCCAGGGGGTCCATGCCGCCGTGCACGTGCGGGTAGATGAGGTGGGCCGACAGCGTGGCGCCGCCTATGTACTTCCGGAAGACATCCTCTGGTATGGGCATGTCTTCGGTGGTGAGCCTGTCCAGGTCGACCTTCAAGAACCGTCCGTGATATCCGTGCATGTTCTCCCTCCCCCCTCAGAAGTCAACGTCCCGGCCGTCGTAGGCGCACCGGAGGATCCGCTCCGCCTGCTCCCTCGTGACGGGCCGTGGGCTGAAGAAGGTGTCGATGTCCTCGAGGGCGAAGAGCACCATCTCCTCCATCCTGGCCTCAAATGCGGCCCGCTCGATGCCCAGGGCCCTAAAGCTCGGCGGTACGTCGAGTTCCCCGAACAATCCCTTCACCCGTTTCATGAGCGATGCGAAGCGCCTCTCGGGCGACCTTCCGGGTATTGCCAGCACATCGCAGATCTCCAGGTACTTCTCCGTGACGCTTCGGTAGTACTGCATGGCGTACGGGATGAACATGCCCACGGACAGGCCGTGGTGGATACCGAACAGGCCTCCCACGGCGTGGCCGAACCCGTGGGTGAGCGCGCAGCTGTTCTGGCCGAAGCACATGCCAGCCATGGACGAGGCGATGTGCATGCGCAGGCGCGCCTCCCGGTCCTTGCCGTTGCGGTAGGCCCGGGGGAGGTACCGGAAGATGAGCCTGATGGCACGCAGGCCCATGGCGTCGGTGATGTCGTTGGACGCCGGGGTCATGACGCCGTCAACGGCGTGCGCCAGGGCGTCGAGCCCCGTGCCCGCCGTGAGCGTGGGCGGCATGCTCATGGTGAACTCCGGGTCAAGGATGGCGATGTCCGGGAACAGGTCGCCGTTGGCGATGGGCACCTTGCGGCGGGTCTCGGTGTCGTGGAGCACCGCCGCCATGGTGCACTCGGAACCGGTGCCGCTCGTGGTGGGGATGGCCGCAAGGCCGGCCTTCTTCCGCAGGCCCAGGAGGTTGAGCGGGTGGACCTGGCCGAGGTCCGTGACGTCGGGTCGCTCGTAGAGGACCCAGGCGGCCTTGGCCGTGTCGATGACGCTTCCACCCCCCACGGCGAGGATCATGTCGGGCTCGAAGCGCGTCATCTCCGCGGCGCACTCCCTCACGCTGTCGATGGGCGCCTCGGGCAGCGCCCTGTTCCAGATGCAGGTGGCGAACCCCGCCCCCTCGAGGACCTTGGAGGCCTTCCGCGCGAAGCGCTCGCTGAACTCGTCGGTGACGAAGAAGGCCCTCTTCCTCTCGCAGCGCGTGGTGAAGATGTCCACGATGGACGGCTGCGGCATGAAGGCCTCTGCCAGCGAGTTCGCGCCGATGACCAGCGCCGGCGAGTTGAAGAACGTCACCAGGCCCTTGATGGACGTGGATGTGGCCAGGGGGAGCAGCGATTTGATGCCGGGGTCCTGAAACCAGTATGCCATGCCAACCCTCCTTGCGTGAACCGTGTCACGAAGAAATCCGCTTCATTCCCGCCCCGGTCCCCGCCGGGGGCGTCATCATCGGAACAGATGCCCGGCCAGGAACCGGGCCTGCCTGTCCACCACCTGCCGGAACAGCTCGCCCGTGTACACGTCGAAGTGCCCCGCAGGCAGGCCCACCACCTCGGCGTTCTGTATCCTCGCGCCCATGCGCTCCACCGCCCGGGCCGGGATGAGCGAGTCGTGCTCGGCGTACATGAGGAGCACGGGCGGCTTGATCCGGCGCGCATACATGACGGGGCGATAGAAGGGCACCATGAGCAGGATCCGCGCCGGCACCTCGTTTTTCACGTCGGAGCCGGGCGGCACCAGGGAGTTGTAGCCCTCCATGGCGTCCGGGGTGTTCATGCAGGCAAAGGTCCCGGGCTCGGCAACGGCCGGGACCATGTGGGGCGTCGTGCCGGTGGCCATGCACAGGAGATCCTTCAGGCCGTGGAACACGCCCTCCACCTGGTAGGCGATGGGAAACTGCAGGGTCGTGGCGATGCCGTCCACGAAGGGGACCTGGGCCACCACGGCCCGGATGCCGCCCTGCTGCGCAGCAGTCACCATGACGTGCCCGCCGGAAAAGGAGGTTCCCCACAGCGCCAGCCTGGTACCGTCCACGGCGTCGAGATACCTCGCATGGGAGACGGCAGCCCTCCAGTCTTCCAGGTGGCGCCAGGGATGCACCAGGTTCCTGGGCTCGCCCTCGCTGCCACCGAAGTTCCGGTAGTCGAAGAGCAGGACCGCCATGCCCTGCTCTGCGAAGCGCTCGGCATAGGGCTCGAGGCCAAAGTCCCGCTGGCCGGCAAAACCATGGGCCATGACCACCACCGGGGGCTTCCCGGTTCCCTCAGGAAGGTAGAGCCAGGCGGCGCACCTCAGACCCATGCTGGTGAAGTCTGCATCGATCCTCTTCATGTCGGCACCTCCTTACGGAAAACCCCCTTCAGTGGAAAGACAGCCATACAATCAGCCATGCCATTTTACTACACCACGAGATCTTTTTCGAGCACACTCTTGAGACATTCCAGGGTCCCCTGGGCCGCTTCGTGGACCGTTGCGGGTCCGTTGATCAGCCTCTGGGCTGCATCACCGGTGGCACTCCACGAGACAGGCGTATAACACCAGCGCATGGTCAGGTTCACGCCGCCCTGGGCTTCCTCGATGGTCTGGTCGAGGGTCACCCTGAAGAGTCCGGGGATATGGATCCTCTCCTGGCACCATCGGGGCCGCTCGAAGCCGGTCACGCAGCTGTAGACCCTGTGGGTGTTCCCGAACAGCTTGATCCTCCAGATTGACTCGGTCCCCGGCTCCATCATCCGGGGGCCGCTTATCTGGTCCACGTAACCCCAGACAAACTCCCGGTGCCGGGAGGTGTCCACGATGAGGTCGAACACCTCCTCGCGGGAAGCCCTTATGAATACGGTGGTACTGGTTTTCTTCGTGCTCATGGTCACTTGCCTTTCTCAATGTGCCTGCCGGGAGATCAGGGGAACGATCCTGGAGACCAGCCATGCCCCCTTGGCGAAGACGCCGGGATAGCAGTGCAGCCTCCCCTTCCGCATCGCTGTCACGATCTCACGCACCACCCGTTCCGGCCTGTCGGTGATCAGCCCGGGGAGCGGGAGCCTGCCCACCCGTGCGGTGCCGAACTCGGGAGACTTGAGGAGACCGGTCATGACCCACCAGGGGTAGACGCAGGTGACATCGACCCCCCGCGCCCTGACCTCCCCCCACAGCCCCATGCCGAAACCGCGCAGGCCGAACTTCGAACAGGAGTACGGCGTTCCCTGGGAGGTGGGGATGAAACCCGCCACGGAGGACATGAACACGATGTGCCCGCTGCCCCGGGACAGCATCCCGGGCAGGAACAGGTGGGTGAGACGCATGGGGGCCAGCAGGTTCACCTGCATGAGGGTCTCCCAGCGCTCAGGAGGAACCTCGTGGAAATCCCCATAGGTGATTGTCCCTGCGTTGTTGACCAGGATATCCACATGGCCAGCAAGCTCCCCTGCCTTCTCAAAGATGCCTATACACCCCTGGGACCCGCCAAGGTCCGCCTCGATGAGGCCGGCTATGCTCCCCGGAAACGCCACGCCCCCTTCGAGGATCTCCCGGGCCGTGTCTCGGAGCCTTGCGGCGTCGAGATCAGTGAGAATCACTCTGCAGCCCTGCTCCATGAGCTGGGTGGCGAACTGCCTGCCCATGCCTCCTGCGGCTCCGGTGACCAGGGCGGTCAACCCGCGCAGGTCCTTCATGATACACCCCGCTTCCCCTGCGGCGGATACGGCAGGGTGGGCGTCTTCCAGGGGGCGATGGCCACACCCTGGTTGAGCCTGGTCCGCATGCTGTCCGAACTCATGATGAGGAAGGGCTGGATGGTTTCCAGACCCAGGTCGCGGACATGCGCCGCCATGCCGTGATTGCTGGGCCCAACGCTCAGCCTTGCCCCCCGGCTCAGGCAGAGATCCATGGGTGCGTCCACGTCCACGATGGTCCTCACGATCCGGTCGTTCAGGTTGGAAAAGGTCACCAGGTCAGTGGACCTCGTACGTATTCCCGGTCCCATCATGCCCTCCACGGTGAGGATAGGGCAGTCCCTGTCCGGGTCTTTCACCTCGAACGCAAAGCTCTTTCCGGTGAGCCGGAAGGGTATGGAGGTCTCGAACTTGGGATATCCCCAGATCTCCCTGCCAGCGGCCCGGGCCTCGGGAATGGTCACGGGCATGTCCAGGACATATCCTCCCACATTGCCCCAGGACTCGCCCTTTCTCTTCAGGAACACGGGCAGGTAGACGCCGGGATCCTTCAGGGCCATGGGCCACACCACGACGGTGATGGTGACCTCCTGGTAGGCAGGGATGCTCACGTCCCGATAGTCGAAAAAGATCAGGCTCACCAGGGCCTTGTGGTTGAAGAAACGGCAGGGCATCAGGCCTGTTCCGCTGAGCAGGGGCTGCACCCGCTCGTAGTCCACCCAGTAGTTCAGGTGCCTCACCCCGACGTGGTAGAAGAACATGGGCAGGTCGACCCTGCCCTCGCTCGTTTGGGCAAAGGTCCTGGGAACTTCGAAAAAGGTGTCGCGGGTCATGGATACCCTCCTGTTACGCCATAATATGCATGCCGTTACACAGAAACGATCGTACCTGAATTGCAGGAAATTTGCCCCGTGTCGACTTGGATTATCATTCGGGGCATGGAAACCGGGCCGGAATGATAAGAACGGACCTTTTCCCTTCCATATAATAAGGAAGGGGAACCCCCTTCACCCGCTCCGGCCCGCGCGGTACTCCCGGGGCGTCATGCCCGTGTGCTTCTTGAAGACCGTATTGAAGGTGGACTTGGAGTTGAAACCCGCCTCGAAGCAGATCTCCAGGATGCCCCTGTCGGGGTGCTCCAGAAGCTGGCGCTTTGCCTCGGCCACCCGGAAGGAGTTCACGAAGTTGCGGAAGTCCTGGTTGATCCGCTCGTTCAGGAACTGGCTCAGCTGGTGGGGGGTCATGGAGAGAAGGTCGGCCACGGTCTTGAGATTGAGCTCCATGTCCTTGTACAACTCCTCATCCCTCATGAGCTCCATGAGCCGGGCATAGACGACCTCCGTATTGATCCCCGAGAGGAGGGACTTTTCATAGCGCTTCCGCTTGATCTCCCTCTTCAGGGTCTGGAAGAAGTGGGGGTAGCGGTGATGCGCCAGGAAGATGGCCACGTGGATGAGGGTCAGGAGGATCCCCCCGCTGATGAGCAGGTTCGGTCTCTGCAGGAAAAATCCCGCTGCCAGCAGGATGACGGCGACCTTGGCCGCGAGATTGAGCCCGGCCATGAACCGTATCTCTGAGCGGATCTCCGCACTGTTCCACAGGGAGAATTCGATGACCGAGATGTAGGACAGGTACGCGAAGACATGGGCGCACCCCACGATGATGACAACGGCGAGCGGGCTCCTCAGGGGTTCGTCGAAGAGCCCCCTGATCATGGCCTCCTTGTACAGGGCATCCTGAAACTGGAAGATCAGCCCTATGACGGTGATGACGGCGGCGGGCAGGATGTGGAGCCTGGTCTTGTAGGAAATGGGCTGCTTCGGGTCCACCAGGGAGTGATCATAGAACAGGTTCAGCGGCCCCACGGCGAAGATCACGGGCAGGAACGGGAAGGAGATGATCGGGTAGGCGATCTGAGCCCTGGACAGTGCAAGGGCGATGTTCAGCATGATGATGCTGTTGCAGACAAGGAGCATGAAGCCCAGTACGTTGAGCCGGTCCGGGTCTTTCCCGGAGAGCTGCTGGAGAGCCATGAGCAGGCTCAGGCCGCTCCCGAAGAAGATGACGCCCTGGAGGATGGAGGACAGGTGCGGCATGTCGGTTCTCAGCTCAGCGGCACGTGCATGGCCAGGTCGTGCGCCATGAGCCGTGCGTTTCGTCTCATCCCCGCTCGTCCAGGGGCACGTACTCGTGTTCCCGTGGAAGAGAGCTCACGTAGGCGGGCCTGATAAGCTTGGCCTGGATGATCTGCTCGATCCGGTGGGCCGACCACCCCGCTATCCGCGCCATGGCGAATATGGGCGTGAACAGATCAATGGGGATTCGGAGCATCTTGTACACGAACCCGGAGTAGAAATCCACATTCGGGGCCACCACCTGGCCCTTGCGCTCCCGGATCAGCTCGCTGCCGATCCTGGCCACGAGCTTCATGAGGCTCAACTCATCCATGAGCTCCTTCTCCGTGGCGAGCTCCTCGGCATTCTCCAGAAGGATCTCGGCCCGGGGGTCGCTCATGGTGTACACCGCGTGGCCGATGCCGTAGATCTTGCCCGAGCGGTCATGGGCCCTGCCGTCCAGGATCTTTGTCAGGTACTTCCTCACCTGCCTCTCGTCCTCCCAGTCCTTCACGTTCTTCTTGATGTCGCGCATCATGCGCATGACCGCCTCGTTGGCCCCGCCGTGGAGGTGGCCGGAGAGCGATGCGATGCCCGAGCAGATGGCCATGTAGGTGTTGGCGCCGCTACTGGACACCGTGCGCACCGTGAAGGTGGAGTTGTTGCCGCCGCCGTGCTCGGCGTGGAGCATGAGGGACAGGTCGAAGAGCATGGACTCCCGCCTGTGCGGTCTGGTGCCCCGGAGCATGTAGAGGAAGTTCTCGGCCGTGGAGAGCTCGGGATCCGGCGGGATGATGCGCAGGCTCGATCCCTGGCGGTAGCGGGACACGTTGTAGTTGTACGCCACGATGGTGGGTGCCTTGGCAAGCAGCCGGATGCAGGTCTCCGTGACGTCCCGGATGTCCGTGGACACGGGCCTTGGATCACACCTGCTCAGATGCGACATGACCGAGTGCAGGGCGAACATCTGGTTCTCGTTCTCGGCCTCTCCCATGATGATGCTCCGCTCGAGCTTGGTCAACGCCCGGTGCCTGGCGAGAAGCTCGGAGAAGTTCTTCAGATCGGTCTCGGTGGGGAGTTCGCCGGTGAGCAGGAGATAGGCCACCTCGTCGAATCCGAACCGGTACTCCCCGTGGATTCTCCGGGCCAGCTCGATGGCGTCGTATCCGCAGTAGAGCAGTTTGCCGGGTGCCGGCTGGACTATTGTGCCCTTCCCGTCTTCTGAAGGGACACGCTTGAACCCGAACACGTTCCCCTTGGAGGTGATGCCCACCACCACGCCGGTGCCGTCCGCGTTGCGCAGGCCGAGCTTGATGTCCTTGGACCGGATGAGCTCCGGGGACACCTCGTTGTGATACCGAGCGAGATCGTTGATCTTCTTGACGATGTGTTCCATGTCACCCTCTCCTGCGTGCCATGACGTTTCCGTCCCACAGGCATGCATGTCTTCTGATCGTCTGAAATTCATGTATCTATCATAGCAAGGCGGCGCAGGGCAATGTCAAAGCTGCAACGGGCGGGGCGCCCTACGGGGCGGACGACTTTCTGGCGAGCCGGTTCAGCCGGTGCTCGAGGGAGCTGCGCTCCTCGGGACTGAGCGTACGGGAGCCCTCCAGCACCGTCTTCACGATGAGAGCGGCGCGCTTGAACTCGCCACGGCGGTGCTCGCAGAACTTGGCCAGTTCTTCTGCGGCAAACAGGTCGAGGGGGTCCCGGGAGATCATGCCTTCCCATATCAGGACGGCATCTTCCCACCTGCTGGCCTTCTTGTATATGAGCGAGCACGCCCTGAGGGCCGATATTGCCACCCGACTGTCCGGGGAGCCCGCGATACGCTCGTACATGGACAGGGCGGTCTGCGTATCGCCACGTTCCTCGTGGAGCCTGGCTGCGCACAGCACATCGCCGGGGTGGGCACTCTCCCGCCCCGGCCCGCCGGCCACCAGGTCGGCCAGGTGCTTGAGCAGGGCGGCCATGGACACGATGTCGAGCCGGTTGTGCCGAAACACGTCCTCCATGAGGCTGCCGTCCCTGGATCTCAGCCAGTCGAAGTAGCGCCGTGGTATCTCGTACCCGGGCACGTCATCGTCACGGGTCAGCCCGAGCACGCAGGCCTCGATGGTGGTGAGCCTGGCGTTGTCCATGCGGTGCCTGAGCAGACGCCTGCCCGGGTGGAGCAGGTCCAGGTGGGGCATGTTCGAGAGGGTGTCCTCCATGCGGTTCAGGACGAACCGCGCCGAGAGCAGGTTCAGGTCAAAAGCACGGCCGTTGAAGGTGACGAGGAATCTCCTGTCGCGGGCAAGCTCGTCGAGGAGACAGAGCATGGGGATCTCCTCGGAGAAGTCCCTGGCAAAGAGCTGGGTGGTGACGAAGGAGTCGCCCTCGAACCACCCGAGCCCGATGAGGAACGGGAAGGTGCCCGTGCCGCCCGCCAGTCCCGTGGTCTCGGTATCGAGGAACAAGGCGTGCCCGGGCTCAAAGGCCGCGATCTCGTCCGACCCGGCGAGCAGTGCGGCCGAGCGCATGTCGATGTGGCCCAGATCCCCCACCCTGAACACGCCGTGCCTGTGGGATCCTGCAAGCACACTCCGGGAGAAGAAGAGCCCTCCTCGGGGCGTCCGGACCTCCTCGCCTGTGACCAGGCGCTCCAGGGGGATCCCGGTGCGGTCCCTGCCGGAGTGGGCCTGCGGGCCCGGGACGGGCCTGCGGTTCACGACCTCCTCGATGCGCCTGCGGAGCTCGCTGATGAGCTCCCCCGGGGGATCGCTCCGGCCGGGCTGCGTTCCCTCTCCCGTGAGCCGTCCCAGTCGGTCCCTGAGGCTCATGGCGCTTCCAGGAGGCCGAGGATGGCCAGCGCCGACGCCTTGGCCGAGGGCCCCACCTCGAGGGCAGGCCCTACGCACATGGGGCACCCGTGCTCGCAGGGGCACGAAGAGATGAGCGACTGGGCGGCGGAGACGAGCTCGTCGTGCCGCTCGTAGAGGAGGTCCGAAAAGCCGATGCCCCCCGGGTAGGCGTCGAAGACGAAGACCGTGGGGTCGAAGGCGTTTTCCATGACGTTCATGGGCTGGCCGGGCGTGGCGGTGATGAGCCTGCGGTCGGCGCCGTAACGCACGAACCACTCACCGCTCTTGTCGCCGATGCAGCGGTCGAGGTCGCGAATGTCGGCCATAACGAGCATGGCCGCGATGTGATGGAGGCAGTAGGCCAGGCCGGCCAGGCCGTCTATGAGCTCCTCCCGCCTGAGCTCCAGGAAGTCCAGCAGGTCCCAGGGGACGGTGAACCAGTAGCTCGTGGTGTGCATGTCCTTCTGGGGCAGGTTCACGTCGCCGTATCCCACGTTCTCCGAGGTGTAGAACTTGATCTTCTTGTATCCCACCACCTTGCGGGAGACCTGCACCTCGCCGTGCTCGATGATGACGCTCCCCCTCTTCCTCACGGCGAAACCGTCGATGACGCGGACATTCGTGTAGGTCATGGCGTCGGTGTAGTAGTCCACGTCCACCTTCTTCACGTAGGCCTTCTTGCGCTCCAGGTCGAGCCTGTCCACGTGGTACTGCTGGGACTCCACCATGTAGATGGCGTCGTCGTGGACCGTGGTGAAGGCGCTGTCCCAGTCCACCTCGGCGATGACCCGGTGGTTCCCCGTTTCGGTGGTGTCCACCACCACCACGTTCTCCGGGTTGACGGTGCGCAGGCTCACCTCGTCGGCGGGGTAGCTCTCGGCGGCCCAGTGCCACCGCTGATCCACCCGGTGGAGCACACCCTTGTCCTCGAGGTAGGTCAACAGCTCCATGAGGTCTTCTTTCCCGAAACGCTCCCCCTCCTCGAAGGGAAGCTCGAACGCCGCGCTCTTGATGTGGTGGAGCAGGATGAGGAGGTTGTCAGGGTTCACCCGGCAGTGCTCGGGGGAGCGGGAGAAGAAGTAGTCCGGGTGCTCCACGATGAACTGGTCCATGGGGTTGCTCCGGGCGATGAGGATGGCCAGGCTGTGGCCCGCCCTGCGGCCCGCCCTGCCCGCCTGCTGCCAGGTGCTCGCGATGGTGCCCGGGTAGCCGGCCATGATGCAGGCCTCCAGGTCGCCGATGTCGATGCCCAGTTCCAGTGCGTTCGTGCTCACCACGCCCATGACGCTGCGCTCCCGCAGGCCCTTCTCGATGTCGCGCCTGAGGTTCGGCAGGTAGCCCCCGCGGTAGCCGGCCACGTAGTGGTCCCTGCCCGGGATCTTCGCCCTGAAGGTGTCCTTGAGGTACCTGGTGAGCACCTCCACGTTCAGCCTGCTCGTGGTGAACACGATGGTCTGGATGTGGTTGCCGATGAGGTCGCCCGCGATCTTCCGTGCAGGCGTGAGCGCGGACTGGCGGATGCCGAGCTCGCGGTTCACGATGGGCGGGTTGAAGAGGACAAAGGTCTTCTCGGCCCTGGGCGCGCCGCTCTCGTCGACGAGGACGACCTCCTTCTCCAGGAGGTTCTGAGCGTGCTCCCTCGGGTTCGCCACCGTGGCCGAGCAGCAGACGAAAACCGGGTCGGCCCCGTAGAAGCGGCACACCCGCTTCAGGCGCCGGAACACGTTCGTAAGGTGGCTGCCGAACACGCCGCGGTAGATGTGCAGCTCGTCCACCACCACGTACCTGAGGTTGGCGAAGAGCTTCTGCCACTTGGTGTGGTGCGGCAGGATGCCCGTGTGGAGCATGTCCGGGTTGGTGACCACCACGTGGCCCTGCTTGCGGATGGCCTGCCGGGCGTCGTCCGGGGTGTCGCCGTCGTAGGTGAAGGTCCTGATGTCGGCCTTCAGCTCGCCGATGAGGCCGTGCACCTCGTGCATCTGGTCGTTGGCCAGGGCCTTGGTGGGGAAGAGGTAGAGCGCGCGGGTCTCGGGCTCCTCAAGGATGCGCTGGAGCACGGGCAGGTTGTAGCACAGGGTCTTGCCGCTCGCCGTGGGCGTGACGAGCACCACGTCCCTGCCCTGCCGGACGAGCTCGACGGCACGGGCCTGGTGGGAGTAGAGCCTCCTGATGCCGCGCTTCTCCAGCACGGCCTTGAGCCCTTTGTGCACCCAGACGGGGTACGGCGCATAGCTGCCTTCGGACGCCGGGATATGCGTGACGGAGGTGGCGTTCTCCCGGAAGCGCCGGTCGCTTTCGAGTCGTTGCAGCCATTCCTTGAGGCTCAGCGTGGCCATGGCGGTGACGTATGCATCCTTATAGTCATAGATTCCCCCTTCCGACTATAGAAACCGGGAGGGGAGGTGTCAACAGGGATCAGCCCGTCCGCAGCGCCTCCACGATGTTCATGCGCGATGCCCTGACGGCGGGCAGCACACCCCCGGCCAGGCCCATGAACAGCGAGAAGGCCAGGGACTCGAAGACGATGGACGGCGTCAGCGCGAACCGGAAGGCGAGCTCGGAGAAGGTCTGGAAGTTCACGGTGGAGATGGTGATGAGCTGCATGAAGGAGGCGAGGACGAGCCCCGCGCACCCGCCGATGAAGCCGAGGATCAGGGCCTCCACGATGAAGCTCGCCAGGATGGAGCGCCGCCTGAAGCCCAGGGCACGCAGGGTCCCGACCTCGGCGGTGCGGTTCGCCACGGCCGCGTACATGGTGATCATGGCCCCGATCATGGCACCCAGGGAGAAAATCACGGTGAGAGAGATGCCCAGCACGCGCAGGAACATGGCCATCATCTCGGACTGGTCCAGGTAGAACCGGGTCTCTCGCTTGGCCTGCAGGGTGAGCCGGGGATCGCCCTCGATGAAGGCCTTCACGCCGTCGAAGGCCGCCGGATCCTTCAGCTTGAAGACCAGCGACGAGTACACCGGCCTCCTGAACGCCTGCATGATCTGGTCGGCATCCGCCCAGATCTCCGAGGAGAACGCCGTGTTGCCGGCATCCATGAGGCCCACGATCCTCCAGTTCCTCAGGCCGCAGCACAGGGTGTCGCCCACCTGGAGCCCCTTGAAGCGCCTGGCGAGGCTCGTGCCCACCGCCATCTCCGGGACCCCGAAGGCCGGCATGCGGCCCTGCACGAGCCGCACCTGCGGCCTCAGGTCCAGGGAGTTGCGGCCGATGCCCCGGATGGCGACGTTCGACGTGCCGCCCAGCCTCTTGGGCAGGGTGATGAGGATCATCACCTCACGGGCCAGGAAGGGCCCTCCCCTGCCGTCCGGGGCGATGGCGCCCAGCGTCTCCACCACTGAGGCCTGGCTCCTGTCGATGGCGCTGTCCACGTCGCCGGTGGCTCCCTTGCGCAGGACCACCACGTTGTCGTGGGACCCCGTCTGCACGAGCGTCTTCTGCAGCCCCTCGGCCAGCATGAGGATGGAGGCGAACACGAAGACCACCATGGCCATGCCAGAGGCGGTGAGGAAGGTGGTGAGCCTCCTGGTCCAGAGGTTGCGCAGGTTGTAGGACACCGGGATCGCCATCTAGCCGATCCTCCTGAGGCCGTCGGCGATGCGGATGCGCACCGCCTGCCGTGTGGGGATGACGGCCGCCGCCGCGCCCACGAGGATCGCCACGCCGAAGTCCAGCCATATGGTGAGCGGCTCCACGAAGAAGACCGGGAAGTACTGCCCCAGCTCCGTGGTGAAGAACCTCACCATGGGGAAGGTCACCGCAATGCCCAGGAGGCACCCGGACAGGGTGATGAGGAGGGCCTCGCCCATGATGATAACGCCGATGTGCGACCCCCTGTATCCCAGGGTCTTGAGAACCGCGTACTCGCCGATGCGCTCACGCGTGGTCATGGCCATGGTGTTGGCCACCACGGCCAGGATGATGACGATCACCAGCAGCGAGACGATGCGGATCACCATGACGATGGCCTCGGACATGGAGATGAAGCCCATGATGAAGGCCCGCTCGCTCTCGGTGAGCGTCTCGGCGCGTGAGTTGGCGAACATGGCGTCGATCTCGCGGGCCACCTCTGCGGAGAGGTTCGGGTCCTTCACCCCGATCATGAAGAATCCGACCTCGTCCGCCATGGCGGGGTATGCCTTCCTCACCCCCTCGTTGAGGTAGTCCCAGTGGAAGAAGAACTGGGTCTCGTCCACGGTGCGGTTGAGGCCCGTGTAGATACCGCGGAGCACGAAGTCCCAGTCGCCGGGATAGATGGTGCCCTTGAGCGTCACGATGTCCCCCAGGCGCCAGCCGAACCGGTCCGCGAGCTTCTTCCCCGCGATGAATCCCCGCCGGTCCCGGAGGAAGTCCGCCTTCTGCCCTGGGGGTACGACGAATTCCGGGTAGAGGTCCAGGTAGCTCGCGGGCTCCACGGCGAAGTTGGCGAAGAAGTTCTTCTCGCTGATGTAGATGCCGCCGAACCAGGATCCGTAGGAGACCCTGCTCACCCCGCTTACATGGCCGATCTTTTCATGGTAGGCGAGCGGCAGGGGAAAGATGATGGAGACCGAGCTGCGGGTGACGAGCCGGGATGCGGAGGAGGCGTCCACCGCTGAATACCATGCGGTGAGCACGGTGCGGAGCAGCCCGAAGGCCAGGATGGCGATGCCCATGGCGGTGATGGTGAGGATCGTTCTCACCCTGCGCCGGAAGGCGTTCTTCATGATCATCTTGGGCAGGATCATACCGAGTTGAACACGCCCTTTTCCAGGTGCTTCATGCTGTGGGCCCGCTCGGCCGCATGGGGGTCGTGGGTCACCATGATGATCGTCTTGCCGAGCTCCGTGTTGAGCCGCTCCATGAGATCGAGGACGTCATGGGCGGACGCGCGGTCGAGGTCGCCGGTGGGCTCGTCGGCCACCAGGATGGCCGGGTCGACGACGATGGCCCGGGCGATGGCCACCCGCTGCTGCTCGCCGCCCGAGAGCTGGCTCGGGTAGTGGTCCATGCGCTCCGTGAGGTTCACCATGGCGAGCGCCGTCTGGACGTGCTCGCGTCTCGCTGCCCGGGACAGGCCCGTGAGGTGCAGGGGCAGCTCCACGTTCTCGTAGGCCGTGAGCACCGGGATGAGGTTGTAGAACTGGAAGATGAACCCCACGTTGTCCGCACGCCAGAGCGCCAGCTCTGTCTCGTTCATGGCGGTGATGTCTTGGCCGCCCACGGTGATGGAGCCGGCGTCCACGCGGTCGATGCCCGCGATGAGGTTCAGCAGGGTGCTCTTGCCCGACCCCGAAGGGCCCATGATGGCCAGGAACTCACCGCGGGCGATGTCGAAGGTGATGTCGCTCAGCACGGGCACCACGTAGCTGCCCCTGTGATAGGACTTGGAGACGTCCGTGATCCGGACGATGGGGTATTCGTCAGTCATACGGAGTGAATCCTTGCGCGAGAGCCCCTGCAGCTACTGCTGCGGTATCACGATCTTCGAGCCGTCCCTGAGACCTTTGGGCGGTTCCACCACCACGGTGTCTCCGGGTTTGAGGCCGCCAAGCACCTCGAACATGTCTTTGAAGGACGCGCCCAGGACAACCTCCACCCTGCTGACACGCCCGCCCTTGACCACGAAGACATGCGCATTGTCCCCCGAGCGCTGGACCGCCGAGGCGGCCACCATGGTCCTCGGCCTGAGCTCGTCCCTTGTCAGCTCCCGGGAGAGGAATCCCACCTTGGCGCTCATCTCGGGCAGGATGCGCGCGTCCTGCTCCTTGAACCGCACCTTCACCAGCACCGTGGCCTTGGACCGGTCCACCGTGGGCACGATGGTGTCGACGACGCCGGGAAACCGCTTTTCCGGCATGGCGTCCAGGAGGATGTCGCACGGCTGGCCCACGCTCACCGAGGAGATGTTCGCCTCGGATACGTCCACCTCCACCTGCAGCGAGGAGAGGTCGGCGATGGAGACCACCGCGGCCTTCGCGTTGGCCGCAGCGCCGAAGGGGGTGATGATGTCTCCCACATCAGCGTTCTTGGTGAGGACCACCGCATCGAACGGCGCCCTGATCTCGGAGTACGACAACGCTATCTGCGCGTTCGAGAGGGACGCGGCGCTCGATTCGACCTCGGCCCGGGAGGCATCGAGGGCAGCCTTCGCGCCCAGGTAACGGGCCTCGGCGGCATCGAACTCGGAACGGGAGACCGCGCCGCTCGCAACGAGAGCCTTCTTGCGCTCGAAGTCCAGGGACACGTTTTCGAGATCGGCCCTGGCCTGATCCAGCCGCGCGCGTGCGAGCGTAAGGTTCGCCCTGCCCTGTTCGAGGTTCGCCTTGGCATCCTCGTTCTCGAGCTGTGCGATGAGCTGGCCCTCCTTCACGATGCTTCCCTCCTGCACCCAGATGGCGACCATCTGCCCCGTTATCTTCGAGGCGACATCCGCCTTGCGCTGGGCCACCACGTAGCCGCTCGCATTCAGACGCGAGAGCATCTGGGAGGGATACACCTCGCCGACGCGCGCCACCTGGACCTCCCGGCCCTTAGAGAGTGAATGGTACGCAACCGCGGCGACAAGGACAAGCGCCGCCGCAATGAAGAAGAGGGAGGACATCCTCCTCCTCACGCGAGGCTTCTTTTCCTTGGCGGCCTTTTCGATCGTGAGCCTTTCGAGGTTGTCACCCTGCATGTCATGACCTCATCCGCGTGGTCTTTCTCCGTCGCGTCTCACCAATACCACAGAATGAACGGGGCACGACACTGGAAATGACAACCGCACCGGGACTGCATCCACGACATGCGAAGCGAAATCGACTGCGTCTCGAATCTCAGGTTTTGAGCCATTCCGCAATGACTCCCCCTCGTCATTGCGCAGCAGTTCACGCTGAAATTTTTTTTCATTTTTCTGCATTTTCTCTCTTGCATTTTTCTTGAGAATGTCTAAAAGAAAATCAAAAGCGCATCCTCTGAGAGGGCGGGAAACAGACCGTTTGAAGGGTTGGTCGAACAGGGAGCGATGAGAGTGAACGGCAATTCATTTTCAGCCATGACGGCACGGATGCACGGTGCCGTACCGCATTGACGGCGCTACGATGAAGTCACTCTCGGGCCGGCCAACCACACTACCCGAAGCAACCATCATTTCTGCCAGCCATTATCATTCATCATCACATGCAGGCGTGCCGATACTTCACCAAAGGAGGAGTGCGAGATGAAGAACAGCGGTCGTGCAGTATCCGCTCCCGTGGAAGATGCAGACCCGTTAGGTACTGAAGCCGGCGAGGAGCCTCCACCCATATCTCGGGCCCTCGTCCAAGACCTGTTGTTCACAAGTGAGCCGGCGCGGAAATACTCCGCATTCGGGCGTATCCCGGTAAGCCAGCATTCGCGCCTCTTCATGCACGAATTCTTCCCCCATGCGACGGAAGCCGACTGGTCCAACTGGCACTGGCAGATCCGCAACAGCATCGTCGGGCTCGATCAGATCAAGCGCTTCATCAAACTCACCCACGGCGAGTACACGGGCATCATCCGGCACACCAGTGGCCTGCCGCTGCGGATCACCCCGTACTATGCCAGCCTCATCAGCCCCACGAACCCTTTGCAGGCCATCCGCAGGGCAGTGGTACCGGTGGCGGATGAATACGTATCGAGCCCCGGCGAGTCGGTGGACCCCCTGGGCGAGGAAGGACAGAGCCCGGTGCAGAGCCTGGTGCACCGCTACCCGGACCGGGTGCTGTTCCTCACCACGGGCTTCTGCTCCACCTACTGCCGGTACTGCACCCGTTCCCGCATGGTGGGCAACCACGGCAGATTCAAGGGGAGCATCAGCCAGTGGCAGCAGGCCATCGAGTACATCGAGCAGACCCCGCAGGTTCGCGACGTCCTGCTCTCCGGCGGCGACCCCCTGACGCTCACCGACGGACACCTGGACTACCTCCTCTCCAGCATCCGCCGCATCCCCCACGTGGAGATCATCCGCATCGGGACGAAAGTCCCGGTGGTGCTGCCCCAGAGGCTCACGTCGCGGCTGTTGAACATCCTCAAGAAGTACCAGCCGCTGTGGATCAGCATCCACTGCACCCATCCCGACGAGCTGACCCCCGAGATGAACAGCGCGTGCACCCTGCTGGCCGACGCCGGCATCCCGCTGGGGAGCCAGACGGTGCTGCTCAAGGGCATCAACGACTCCGTGGATACCCTCAAGAAGCTCTTTCACGGCCTCCTCAAGGTGAGGGTGCGTCCGTACTACCTGTACCAGTGTGACCCCATCCTCGGCTCGTCCCACTTCAGGACCACCGTGGACAAGGGCATCGAGATGATCGAGGGGCTCAGGGGTCACACCTCTGGATATGCCATCCCCCACTACGTGGTGGATGCCCCCGGTGGCGGCGGCAAGATACCGCTCCTGCCCGACTACTACCAGGGCCGCGATGCCGACGGGGTGATCCTGAGAAACTTCGAGGGGCGGACCTTCAGATATCCCGACGGACGTCTGAACAGTCCCGCAGCTCCCTGACGCATGCACATCGGCATCACCTACGACCTCAGGGATGACTACCTGAAGGAAGGGTACGGCATCGAGGAAACCGCCGAGTTCGACCGCATCGACACCATAGACGGCATCGATGGAGCGCTTGCCGCCCTCGGGCACACCACCGACCGCATCGGCAACGCAAAGCAGCTCGTCAGGCGGCTCGCCGCAGGGCATAGCTGGGACCTGGTGTTCAACATCGCCGAAGGCCTGTACGGCGTGGGCCGCGAGGCCCTGGTCCCTGCACTGCTCGACGCCTACCGGATCCCGTACACCTTTTCGGACCCGCTCGTGCTGGCGCTCACCCTGCACAAGGGCATGACCAAGACCATCGTGAGGGCCGCCGGCATACCCACGGCGGACTTCGCGGTGATTGAAGACGTGTCGTCGCTGCACACACTCAGTCTGCCTTACCCTCTCTTTGCCAAGCCCGTTGCAGAAGGAACGGGGAAAGGCATCAGCGACACATCAAAGGTTGACACACCCGAACAACTCTCGGTACTATGTACCCACTTGATGCATGAGTTCCATCAGCCGGTGCTCGTGGAAACCTACCTTCCCGGCAGGGAATTCACCGCTGGCATCGTGGGAACTGACAGGGAGGCTGGGGTAATCGGCGTGATGGAAGTCCTGTTCAGGAAGCACCATGAAGGTGAGAAGATCTACTCGTACCATACCAAGGCGAACTACGAGGAGATCGTCGACTATGTCGTCCCGGAACGTGAAGCCGTAGAGGCGTGTTCGGCAGTGGCCCTGGCATCGTGGAGGGCACTCGGATGCAGGGACGGCGGGAGGGTGGATATACGCATGGACAGCGCGGGACGGCCCAACTTCATCGAGGTGAATCCCCTGGCGGGGCTCAATCCGGTCCACTCGGACCTTCCCATCCTGTGCAGGCTCACCGGCATCGACTACAACGACCTCATCGCGCGCATCCTCGCAAGCGCCATCAAAAGAACAGACAGGGGAAGCTCATGAACCGTACCATCCTGATCCTTCACCACCCGGTACCGGAAAACGCAGGGCCCGATGATGAAGACGTTCTCGATCAGGTTGAGGCCGTGGACAGTGAATTGCGGGCGCTGGGGTTCACCACCCACATCATGCCCTTTGAGCTCGAACGCAGGGGGTTCGCATCCCGCCTGAAGAAGCTCAAACCCCTGTGCATCTTCAACCTGGTGGAATGTCTGAATGGTGACGGCAGGCTCGTCCACCTGGCGTGCTCGTACCTCGACCACCTGGGCATCCCGTATACCGGGGCGGGCTCAGACGCCATGTTCATCACCTCCAACAAGGTGCTGGCAAAGCGCTGGATGCGCCTGTCGGGCATTCCCACGCCGGAGTGGATCGTCCCGGGCAAACCCATGGAGTGCGAACTGCCCTTCCCGGCCACCTACATCATGAAGGCCCAGTGGGAGGATGCATCCATAGGCATTGACGGCGGATCGGTGGTGGACGCGCAGGGCCTGGACGAACTCATGGAGCTGCTCCGTCTCAAGGAGGAGAAGCTGCACAAGCCTTGCTTCGCCGAGCGCTTCATCGACGGCCGCGAGTTCAACCTTGCCCTGCTCGCTGGACCGGAAGACCCCTTCATCCTCCCCCCTGCAGAGATCACCTTCGACTATGCCGACC
This sequence comes from Deltaproteobacteria bacterium, assembly GCA_029547045.1. Lineage (GTDB taxonomy): Bacteria > Desulfobacterota > Desulfomonilia > UBA1062 > UBA1062 > MWEI01. The sequence goes on from JAKPQL010000131.1 coordinate 57,358, forward strand.
ATATGCCGAAGATCGTGGACTACAAGGCGAAGTGGATCCAGGGCTCTCCCGAGTATGAGGGCACCGAACGGGTGCTGGACTTTCCGCCCGAGGATTCCGATCTGCTGGAGCGGCTCCGGAGGCTCGCCCGAACGTGCTGGGACAGCTTCGACCTGAACGGGTATGCACGGGTGGACGTCCGGGTGGATGAAGAGAGAAATCCCTGGGTGCTGGAGATCAACGCAAACCCGTGCATCTC
>JAKPQL010000138.1 GCA_029547045.1 Deltaproteobacteria bacterium
ATCAGGGTCACTCTCCCTCGGGGGTCTCTAGCGCCATCTTCGCGATCTCATCAGCAGACAGTGCCCGGCCATAGATGCGAACCTCATCGAGAAGCCCGCGGAAGTAGGCTTTATGGCCCATCTCGTAGTTGCCCAAGGTCATGCTGTGCCCGTCCCAGTTGATCCTGCCCCTACGCTCCATCTGCCCGCAGGGCTTCCCGTCGGCGAACAGCCGGATGGTCTCTCCATCGAAAGTTCCGACCACGTGTACCCAGCGCCCTACCGGCAGGGGCTCAGAGGCGAGGAGATGGTGGCTCCATCCGCTAACGGGCACCGCGAAACACAAGCGTCCGCCGCCGGTCACACCCATCCGGAATCCGGCATTCCCCGGTCCGTGGAGGCTGTTGATGAACCACTTGTCATTCTGCACGGGCTCGCCGACCTTGATCCAGCAGGAGACCGCCAGTTCACGCATTCTGAACTTGAGGTTGGGTCCGGGGACGGTGACGGCCCCACCGTCGCAGACCAGAGCGCTGCCTTTCACGCCGGGCACTCGCGCGGCGTCGCTGATGAACCCACCCCGGCCGTTCCCGGTCCAGTCCCAAGCGTACCCGGTGCCCTCAGGTTCGTCGAAAGTGTACCAGGCTTCCAGGTTAGGCTCGAGGCCGCCGTCGGAAACCACTTTTCGGGCGCAATCGCGGATGCGCTCCTTGAACCCGCGGTACAGGGAGTCATATGGTCCCAGGCCGAGGTCCTCGGGGACCAGGTCCACGTGAGGAGGATCATCCGTGAAGGCCTTCCGGGCCGCGTCCAGGTAGCCGAACCCGTGCTCACGGTGCGGGAAGATATAGTGGCCCTCGCCGAACTCGTTCCAGTTGTCCAGCAGGATCATCTTGCTCCCCAGGCTGTCGTCGGGGAAGGTCCCGGCCATAGCCTTCGCGCGGGAGCAGGCCTCGGAGAACTCGTCCGGGGTCAGTTGCCAGATGGAGCTGCTGTAATGCCAGGGGGTGGAGTCCCAGCCCATGGAGACCGTGAGCACTTCGGGGATGATCCCCTGCTCCGCGTGCTTCTTCCAGTAGCTTTCCTGGGCCTGGATGGCCTCCCGGCCCGAGGGTCTCCCGGCGGGCATGGGCCAGCAGTAGGCGAAGGTGTAGTCGAGGCCCTCGTCGGCCATGAGTTGCAGATGGCGCGGATCGGTGCCCCGGTATTCGCCCAGGAGGATCAGGCCATCGAACCCCGCCTCCACGCAGGCCTGCCGCGCCTTGTTCAGGGCGGAACGGACATTCTCCACGCTGCCGAGATCATCCACGAGATACTCGGGGCGGTAGATGAACAGGACGGGTTTGTTATCAATCTTCAGATACTCAGGACGCTTGAAGTAGTTCTCGATCCACCACGGCAGCAGGTTCTCCAGGAAGTCCTGCTCGGATGCGACGCCTGACCGTCCGCGGCCCT
>JAKPQL010000026.1 GCA_029547045.1 Deltaproteobacteria bacterium
ACCAGGGTGAAGCCCCGCGCTTTCCTTTTCTTCAGCCACTGTTTCATTCTATAGCCCTCCCTTTTTCTCGGTGCATGGATGAAAGCCCCTAAATCGGAATGATTCTAGCATCAATCCCCTCCCCTGTACAGATATGAAAAAAGCCGGAAAGCCCCGCCCGTGAAGGGTCACAGCATGGCCTGGATCGCCCCCACGATGGGAAGGAATATGGCCGACGCCACGAGGGCTACGATGCCGCCGACGAAGATGATCAGCAGGGGTTCTATGACGGCCGTGAGGCGTTTTATCTTCTCGTCCAGTTCCTGCTCGAACCAGTCGGCCACCTTGCCGAGCATCTCCTCGAGCCGCCCCGTCTGCTCCCCGATGGTGATCATGTGGGCCACCATGATGGGAAAGACCTTCGTCTTCGCCACGGTCTCACCCAGGGCCTGCCCCCGCCGGGCGGCCTCGCGCATGTCGGTGTAGGCCTTTTCGATGACGTAGTTGCCGGCCACCTCGGAGGTCATCTCCAGGGACATCAGTATGGGGACACCCGCCTCGACGAGGGCCGAGAGGGTGCGGTTCGTCCGCGCCATGATGGTCTTGTAGAAGATGTCACCTACGACGGGCAGTTTTAGTTTGATCCTGTCCATGATCGGCTTGGTGGCCTTCAGCCTGTTGAAGAGGATGATAAGCACGATGAAGGTTACGACCCCAGCCAGGAAGAGGTACCACTTCTCGCTCATCCAGACGGCGAACTTGAAGGTCACCGTCGTGATCGCCGGCAGCTCGATCCCCATGGAGTCGAAGACCTGGGCGAAGCGGGGGACGATGAAGGTGATGAGGATGTAGACCACCCCCAGGGCGAAGGTGACCACCACGGCGGGGTAACTGACGGCGGAGTATATCTTGGACCGCAGTTCCTGCTGCTTTTCCAGGAAGGTGGCCAGCCTCTCCAGGCTCGAGTCCAGCACTCCCCCCTCCTCGCCGGCCCTGACGATGGAGACCATCAGCACCGAGAAGACCTTCTGGGTGCGCATGGCGGCGCTGAAGGACATGCCCCCGTCGACCTGCTTCTTGACCTCCCTTATGGAGGCGGCGAGCCTCTGGTTCTTTGTCTGCTCCCCCAGTATCTCAAGGGCCGACCCCAGGTTTATCCCAGAGGATATCATCGTGGCCAGTTGCCGGAACATGACGGCCCTGTCCTTAAGGGAGACGGTGCTTATCATCCTGAGGCGGTCCATGAAGGAGAGCTTCCGCGCCCCCGTGGCGGCCTCGAGGGAAAGGGGGATCAGGCCGCGGTCGCGGATGATCGCGGCGGCCTGGGCCTGGCTGTCGGCGTCCATGAAGCCGCTCACCGTGTCACCCTTGGGGTTACGGGCCTTGTACTTGAGCCTCACCGAGCGCACCCACGGTCGGTTAAGATAGCACTATCATATTATTACAGGTCAATTATAAGAATACCATGAAGGCAAGTCAATACGACGCGTCATTCCGCTAAAAGGCCGTCTCGAAGACCAGCCTCTCCAGGTCCTTGGGGTCATGGGCCCTGGCCCTGGCCGTGTCGAAGGGGATGACCCCGTCACGGACGAGGCGGGCCAGGTCCTGGTCCATGGTGTGCATGCCGAAGGAGGAGCCCGTCTGCATGACGCTCACCATCTGGGAGACCTTGGCCTCGCGGATGAGGTTCCTCACGGCCGGCGTGGCGAACATCAAGTCCGTGGCCACCACCCTCCCCCCGCCCGGGGTGGGGATCAGCTGCTGCGTGCACGCCCCGATGAGCACGTTGCTGAGCTGCTGGCGTATCTGCTGCTGCTGGTAGGGGGGGAAGACGTCGATGATGCGGTCCACAGTCTGGGCCGCGCCCTGGGTATGGAGGGTGGCGAAGACGAGGTGCCCCGTCTCGGCGGCCGTCACCGCCGCGGCGATGGTCTCGAGGTCCCTCATCTCGCCGATGAGGATCACGTCGGGGTCCTGCCTCAGGACCCTTTTCAGGGCCTCGGCGAAGCTCCAGGTGTCGGTCCACACCTCCCTCTGGTGGATGAGGGCCATCACGGAGGTGTGGAGGTACTCGATGGGGTCCTCGATGGTGACGATGTGGCACGCCCTGGTGTGGTTTATCTCCTGGATGAGGGAGGCCAAGGTGGTGCTCTTCCCGCTCCCCGTGGGGCCCGTCACCAGGAAGAGCCCCCGGTGCTTTTTCGTGACCTCCTCCAGGCGGGAGGGAAGCTTCAATTCGGCGATGGTCCTTATCTTCGTCGGTATCGTCCTCAGGGCCATCCCGGGGTTGCCCCGCTCGAAGAAGCAGTTGCCCCTGAAGCGGGAGCTCTCCCCCGTGGGGGCAGTGAAGGTGAAGCTGAAGTCCATCTCGAGCTTCTCATCCAGTTCCTCGATCTGCTTCCGGGTCAGGACCTCGCCCGTCATGGAGCGGACGTCCTCGGCGCTCAGGACGCCGTAGGAAGTCAGCGCCAGGAGGTCGCCGTCGATCCTCACCGTGGGGTGTAGCCCCGTGCCCAGGTGTATATCGGTGGCCTGCTTCCGGACCGTCTCCGCAAGAACCGCCTGAAGGGATACCGCCATCGTCAGCCCCGCCCTTCGCTCAGTTGAGGGTCACCTGGAGGACTTCCTCCAGGCTCGTTACGCCGT
>JAKPQL010000032.1 GCA_029547045.1 Deltaproteobacteria bacterium
CCGAAGAGCTCGCTCTCCATGAGGTTGTGCACGAGCGACGAGCAGTCCACCGGGACGAAGGGCCTGGCGGCGCGCCTGCTCATGTTGTGAATGGTGCGCGCCACCAGCTCCTTCCCCGTGCCGCTCTCTCCGGTGATGAGAACCGAGGTGTCGGTCTGGGCGATGCGGCGGATGGTCTCCTTGAGCTCCTTCATGTAGTCGCTGGAGCCGATGAGCACGGCCAGCGAGTCGTGCTTCTGCTCGTGGACGGCAGAGTCCAGGCATTCATGGACAGCACCCCTGAGTTCCGAGGCCGAGAAGGGCTTGGTGAGAAAGTTGGTGGCGCCCAGGCGCATGGCCTCCACGGCAAGCGGTATGGTGCCGTAGCCCGTGATGATGACGACCCGGGCAGGGATGTTCTGCTCCTTCTTGAGGATGCGCAGGATCTCCAGGCCCTCGATCTTGGGCAGCCGCACGTCCAGGAGGATGAGGTCGTACCGGTTGTTCATGGCGAGTTTCAGGCCGTGCTCGGCGTCGCCGGTGCTCGTCACGTCGTGGCCCATGCGGGTTAAGATCTGCTGGCATCCGTCGCGGATGGACTCTTCGTCGTCGATGATCAGGGTGCGGCGGGTGAGTTTAGCCAATGCTGCATTCCTCCTGCGGTTTGCCCGTACCCTCCGACTCCGGGCCGTTCGCCCTTGGCAGGGTGATGGTGAAGGTGGTTCCGGCGCCTGGTTCGCTCGCCACGTCGATGAACCCCCCGTGCTTCTGGATGATGCCGTAGGTGATGGACAGGCCCAGACCGGTGCCCTGGCCCGGGTCCTTGGTGGTGAAGAAGGGCTCGAAGATGTGGGGCAGGTAGGCCTTATCAATGCCCTTGCCCGTGTCGCTGATGGCGATCTTCACCATGCCCGTGCCGGAGAGCCTGCTGACGATGGTGAGCGTGCCCCTGCCGCTCATGGCGTCCGTGGCGTTGATGAACAGGTTCAGGAAGACCTCCTCCAGCCGCGACAGGTCACCCATGACCGGGGGGAGGTTGTCCGCGAGCTCGGTCCTCACCTCGATGCCGTGGAAGATGGACTGGTCCTTCACCAGGTTCAGCGAGGTGAGGATGACGTGGTTCACGTCGAGCCTGCTCATGTCGCCGGACGGCGTGCGTGCAAAGTCGAGCAGGCTCTGCACGATCTTCTTGCAGCGCTCGGTCTGGTAGATGATCTTCTCCATGTTCTGGCGGGACGGGTCCGCGGGGTCCATTTCCTCGAGAACGAGGTTGCTGAACAGGAGGATGCCGCCCAGGGGGTTGTTGATCTCGTGGGCCACGCCCGCGGCCATCTGGCCCAGCGAGGCCAGGCGCTCCGTGACGGTGATGCGCTGGAATGCCTTCTGAAGGCGCTCGTCACGGTCCTTCAGGGACCGGGCCATGTTGTTGAAGGCATTGTCCAGCATGTCGAAGCCCGACGAGCGGCCGGGCGGGAGCTGATAGCCCAGGTCGCCCGACGCGATGGCCTCGGTGGCCTGGTGCAGGATCCTGATCCGGCGTATGATGCTCTGACCGAGGCGGAAGGACACGAAGAACGCGATGACCATGCCCACGGCGGTCACGCCCACGAAGATGAACACTGTCCTCAGGCGCATGTCCCGGTACTTTGCCTCCAGTATGCCCGTGTAGAGCATGCCGATGATGGTGTTGTCGATGTCCCAGATGGGCGTATAGGCGCTGATGTACCAGTCGTTCACCACGAAGGCCCTGCCCACCCAGTCCTTCCCGCGGCCTATGACTTGGTCGTAGACCTCCTTGGAGCAGATGGTGCCTACGGCCCGTTCGTTGCGGTCGGTCATGACGTTGGTGGAGATGCGGACCCCGCCGAGGAAGATGGTGGAGAAGCCCATGTCCCGGCCGTGGTAGCGCTCGTCGAGGTACACGGTCTGTTTGATGGTGTCCACGATGTCGTAGTCACGGTTCAGGAGAACCCCGCCCACCAGTGCGCCCAGGAGCCTGCCGTTCCTGTCCAGTATGGGGTAGGCGGCCCTGAGCACCATGCCGTCGGTGAGGACCTTTTCTTTGATCTCCACGGACTTCTCCGTCTTGAGGATGGGGATCTTCACCCTTTCGGAAAGGTTCGGGTTCTGGGCCACGATGACGTCGTAGGACATGACGATGGCGGACGACTTGGGCTTGCGCTCATTCAGGCAGTTCCTCACCACCGAGTCCCAGAGGATGACGTCGCCCTTGGCGTGCGGGTTCGCGGCCCGGTAGATCACCCTGCCGCTCGTGTCCACCAGGGTGAGCATGTCCAGGGCCATGTGCCCCGGCGCCAGGGCGGTGCCGCTGCGGATGATCACCCGAAGGTCTTCCAGGGTGGAGAGGTTGCCGCTGGTGATGGCCTCGTGGATGGGGGAGCGCAGCGCGATGAACTGGAGCTGGTACTCCAGGCGCTCCAGGTTGTGCCGGTACACGAGCTTGGCCGTGTTGATGTCCTGCTGGACCTTGCGCTGCACCTCTTCCAGGGTGGACTTGTTGATCATGGTGATCCCCACCACCGAGGCCACGGCTGCTGTGATACACGTGGCGATGAGGAACCCGATGACAAGGCGGCTCTGCAATTTCATGGCATCCGCATTCCCATGCCCGCGATGTGCGCTGGAGCATGCTCCTTCACGCACACTATACCACCCCGGAAACTCGCGATCAACGGAACATGCCGGAAAGATACGCGGCTGTCAGGAAGGAATCAGGGTTTTTCACGGACCCTTCATGAAGAAGGATTCCCCGTCTTCTCGGGGGGAATCCTTCTTCATGCACGGAACAGACGCCCAAGCCAACCACTATACCCCAATCGGTCAATCCAGTAGCGGCTCAATCTTCAGTTCAACAGCCTGTTCACCCTGGCCAGCAGCTCGGTGACGGGCACCGGTTTGGAGATGTAGTCGTCCGCCTGGAGGTAGTCCCCGTCCGTGGCCGGCGAAAACTTGAACCCGGTCTTCTCGGTCACCGCGGTGACCATGATGATGGGAATAAGCCGGCAGGCTTCGTCGTTCTTCAGGTCCGCACACAGGTCGAAGCCGTCGGTGTGCTTCTCCATCATGACGTCCAGGATGATGAGGTCCGGCGGGTCACCCTCGATGGCGCTCCTGCCGTCCTTTACGTTCAGGGCATGCCGCACCTGGTAGCCGTTGTTCTCCAGCACGATCTTCAGGGCCTCACCGTAGTCCCTGTCGTCGTCGATGATGAGGATCTTCTTTTTCGCATCCGTCATGGTACAAACCTCCCCCTCGTCAGTATATGTGGTCCGCAATGGCCTTGACCACCTCGATGGTGCCGATGTGCACCGGGCAGTAATCCGAGCACCTGCCGCACCCCACGCACCCGCACAGGGCGTCCTGGTTGTCGGTCTCGTTGTAGTAGAGGAGCTTGTGCTCGTGTCTCCGCTTCAGGCGCAGCGCCTGGCTGGCCCGGGGATTATGGCCCGAGGCCTCCCGGGTGAACCCGGCGTAGAGGCAGGTGTCCCAGGCGCGGACCCGCTCGCCGTTGCCCTCGGAGGTGACGCGATCGTACACGGTGAAGCAGGTGCAGGTGGGACAGACGTACACGCACCCGCCGCAGGTGATGCACTTGCGTCCCAGGTGCTCCCAAACGGTCTCGTTGGCGCCGCCGGCCCTGAGGATCTCCATGGCGTCCGTCACTTCGGACACGATGGGGATGGAGTTCAACGCCATGTGCTTGACCCGGTTGAGGCGCTCCGAAGCGTCATCCACGTCGAACGCCCGGAAGGGCGCATCCGCGATGAGCTCCCTGCCGGTGTCCGAGCCCGCCTCCACGAGGAAGTCGGTGCCCATGTCGAAGAGCTGGATGTCGAAGCCCTCCTTCGCGTAGGGACCGCTGTGCACCGTGGTGCAGAAGCAGGTCTCATTCTGGGGCCAGCTGCAGGCGTGCACCACGATGAGGGTGTCCTCGGCGTGGCACCGGTGGTACACGTCGTCCATGTCCCTGCTGTAGAAGCTCCTGGCCTGGCGGATCCCGGTGTGATCGCAGGCCCTGATGCCGAAGAGCATGGTCTTCTCGTGGCGCGCCGAATGGATGAACCCGCCGTCCTTGACCTGGAAGATGGCCTCGCTCTGGGGCAGGTAGGTCGACTTGGGCGGCATGGACGGCTTGCGGTACTCCAGGGTGAAGGTCGCCCTGTCGAAGGTGTCGAAGATGCACTCGCCGTTTCGCTGAAGGGACGGAGCGAGCACGGCATAGGTCTTCGACCACTGGTCCACCACGGCCGGAACGTCTTTTTTCGCAATGAGCTTCATGAGCACCTCCTGATCTTCACCGAGCAGCCCTTGAGCTCGGGGATCTCCGCCACCGGGTCGCAGGCGGAGTTGGTGAGCCGGTTCACCTGGGATTCCTTGAAGTGGAAGGTCGTGAAGAGCACCCGTTTGGGCACGCGGGTGGTCACCTCGGCCTTGATCCGCATGGAACCCCTGCGCGACTCCACCTCCACAACGTCGTTGCTCCTGATGCCGAGCTTTTTGGCGTCTTCGGGGTTGATCTCCAGGAGCGGCTCCGGGGCCTCGCGCTCGAGCAGGTCCACGCGGCGGCTCATGGTCCCGGTGTGGTACTGGTAGTAGATGCGGCCCGTGGTGAGGGTGAAGTCGTACTCGTCGTCCGGGATCTCGGCGGCCGGCTTGAACTCGCAGGGCAGGAAGCTCCCCTTGCCCTTGGTGAACTGGTCCCGGTGAAGGAAGACCGTGCCCGGGTGCGTGTCATTGGGGCAGGGCCACTGGAGGCCGTATCCGCTCGAGAGGCGTTCGTAGGTGATGCCGCCATAGGACGGGGTAAGGGCGTTGATCTCGCGCATGATGTCTTCGGTGCATGCATAGTCGCACTTCATGCCGAGTCTTCTGCACAGGGCCGTGATAATCTCCCAGTCGGCCTTGGCCTGGCCCGGGGGGGATACGGCGCACTGGGCAAGCTGCACGCGCCGCTCCGTGTTGGAGTAGGTCCCCTGTTTCTCGGCAAAGGCGGCTGCGGGCAGGACCACGTCGGCGAGCGCCGCCGTCTCGGTGAGGAAGATGTCCTGCACCACCAGGAAATCCAGGTTGGAGAGCGCGTGCTCCACGTGGGTGAGGTCCGGGTCGCTCATGAGCGGGTTTTCTCCCATGATGTACAGCCCTTTCAGGGTTCCCTGGTGAGCCGCGTTCATCATGCCCGTGATGGTGAGTCCGGGTTTGGGGTTTAGCCCGCTCACGCCCCATGCATCCTCGAACTTCTTCACCGTGGCCGGGTCGTTCACCCGCTGGTAGCCGGTGAAGACGCCGGGCAGCCCTCCCATGTCGCAGGCACCCTGTACGTTGTTCTGGCCTCTGAGCGGGTTCACACCGGTGGACGGCCTGCCCACGTGTCCCGTGAGCATGGCCAGGTTGGCAAGGGTCTTCACATTGTCCGTGCCCGTGACGTGCTGGGTGATCCCCATGGCATACACGATCATGGCCTTGTCCGCCTGGGCGTACATGACCGCGGCCCGGTACAGTTCGGAGGAGCGGATGCCCGTGATTTGCTCCACCACCTTGGGGGTGTAGCGGGCCACCATGGTCTTGAGCTCTTCGAAGCCCTCGGTGCGGGCCTGTACATAGGGCTTGTCGTAGAGGTCTTCCTGGATGATGATGTTCATGATCCCATTGACAAGAGCCACGTCCGTGCCGAAGGTCTGCTTCAGGTGCAGGGTAGCGAACTGGGCCAGGGGTATCTCCCGGGGGTCGAAGAGAATAAGCTTGGCGCCCCGCTCCACGGCATTGATGATGCGCGACCCGATCAGCGGGTGCTGGGCCGTGGTGTTGGACCCGATGACGAAGAAGAGATCGGCCTCGTCGAACTCGTTGATGGAGTTCGTCATGGCGCCCGATCCGAAGGTTGCGGCCAGACCGGCCACGGTGGAGCTGTGTCAGAGCCGGGCGCAGTGGTCCACGTTGTTGCTTTTGAAGGCTGCCCGGGCCATCTTCATGAACAGGTAGTTCTCCTCGTTGCTCACCTTGGCCGAACAGAGAAATCCCAGGGATTCGGGGCCCGAGGCATCCCGGATCCCGGTGAGCCGGGATACCACGAGGTCGAGGGCCTCGTCCCATGATGCCTCGGCGAACTCGCCGTTCTTCCTGATGAGCGGGGTGGTGAGTCTTTCGGGAGACTGGATGAACTCATAGGAGTTCCAGCCTTTGGCGCAGAGCATGCCCTTGTTCACCGGGTTGTCCGGGCTGGGTTCCACACCGGTGACGCGACCGTCCTTGACGATGAGATAGAAGGAACACCCGCATCCGCAGAATGGACATATGGTCGGTATCCGTGCCATGGCTATATGGCCTCCTTTATGTGCTCAATCTCGTCCAGGGAAAAGACCGGGCCGTCGGTGCAGCAGTACTTGTTGCCGATGGCGCAGTGCCCGCACTTGCCCACGCCGCACTTCATCATGCGTTCAAGGGACATGTAGATGTGGTCCTTGGCAAACCCGAGCTTGAGAAGCCTCTCCACCACGAAGCGGTACATGACGGGCGGCCCGCACAAGACCGCATAGGTGTCGGACGGCGACAGGGTGGTGCGGTCGAACAGCCCGGTGACCACGCCCACGTACTGCTTCCAGATGCCGTCGTCGTCGCGGTCCACGCTGTAGAGGTACTTGATATCGTCCCGGTCGAAGAAGCTCAGGAGCTCGTACTTGAACAGGACATTGTCCGGGTTGTTGGTGCCGTACATGAGGATGAGGTCGTCGAAATCCTTCCTCCGGTCCAGGACATACAGCAGCAGCGAGCGCAGCGGCGCAAGACCAAGACCCCCGGCCACGAGGAGGAGCTTGTGGCCCTTGAGCCTGTCCACCGGGAACCCCCTGCCGTAGGGCCCCCTGATGTGGAGCCTGGAGCCCTTGCCCATCTCGAAGAGCGCGTTCGTCAGCTTTCCGGCGCGGCGCACGCAGATCTCAAGGCTGTCGCAGCGGGTGGGAGGCGACGAGATGCTGATGGGGGCCTCTCCCTTGCCGAACACCGACACCTCGATGAACTGGCCCGGCTGGTGTCCGAACTCCTCCCAGGTGCATCCGCCGTCCAGCTTGAGCTGGAACAGGCGGTGGTCGGCGATCTGGGGCAGGGTACGCGTTATCGTGACAGGGCGCAGCTCATAGATATTCTGCGCATGTTCACACATAAGGACCTCCTCCATGTCTGGAATGCACTGGCAAGTGCCAGCTGGAGGCACAGACGCAATTTCAATACCATGGTTGTAACATGCGGTAATTAAGGCATATACTCTCGTGCCAACCGGGATCATGGCGCCCTTTTGGGGTGATGTTCCCCATGGATGGGGAGGAATTACCCGGCCCGGAGGGAAATCATCCAAAACGCCTCTTCCATGCGGACCATGCCCAATTGATTAATATGATGACAATTTCATATGAATATTCTATAGAAATACCATTGACTGAACCGCAATCAATATCACGCTCGAGAGTTATTTCTCTCTAGGAGGGCATTATGATCGCAGGTTTGGCATGCAAGAGCATGAGATATGACGAAGACTGACCTTATCGAAGTTGTCGCCCGCAAGAAGAAGCTTTCCAAATCAGACGCAACAGACGCGGTAAACGCCTTCCTGGATGCGATCACCAGTGCCCTGACGGCCGGCGAGAAGGTAATCCTGAAGGACTTCATGACGTTCGACCCTGCTGAAATGGCTGATGAGCCGGTGGCTCCCACCAGACCAGATCAGAAGATCAAAGACCGGGATATAACTCGGGCAGGGAAGGTCACGTCATCCAGGGGCGTGAAAGGAAAGGCGGCCGTGAAGGAGAAGGGACAGGAACCCGCCAGGGCCGCGAAGACAGAGAAGCCAAAGGTTCCCACGCAGGAGAAAGTCAGAACCCCCGGTGCGAAAGCGGCACCGGACGCATCCCGGGGCGTGAAGATCAGGACGGCCGGGCAGAAGACTGCGGCCAAGGCCTCCAGGGAGGCGAAGGTCGAGGATGCCGGCAAGGAAAAGGCACAGAAGGCATCCAAGGCGGCCCCTGTCAAGGCCCCTGCCACGACAAAGGGGCCGCAGGCGGCCAGGGCCGTGAAGATCGAGGCCGCCAAGGAGGAACCCGACGTCGAGACCGCCCGGACCGAGAACCTCCACGCGGTGACCCGGGAAAAGGCGGAAAAACCATCCAGGGCTCCGGAATCAGGAGCGGTCCACGGGGATAAGGAAGAGGCACCCAGGGCCAAGGCGAGGAAACAGCCCGTAAAGGTGGAATATGCCGTTGTCACCCTGGGTACCCGATTCAAGTGCTACAAGTGCGGGACGAAGTTCTATGATCTGGGCAAGCCGCAGCCCATCTGTCCGTCATGCGAGGCCAACCAGCACAGCGAGGAGGCTCGGGAGACGTCCAAGCGGAAGAGGAGACGCCGCCCACACCTCATGGCCAAGGCAGAGCCCACCATCACAGCGCCGGAAGAAGAACAGGACCTCATCGAAGTGGTGGACGAGGTCGATGCCGAATACGTCCTGGATGTGGATGACATCGTGCTGGAAGAGGGACCCGACGAGACATGATCGGGCTGTCCGGCACGATCAGGACATATACGGTCTGAGCCCTCCCCATGTCCTCTCGAACAATGCCGAGTCTCGTCTTTGCCGACCACAGGGGGAACATCATGGACTTCCCCGACCTCGCCATGGTGGGCCGCAGCGGCGACTACCTCATGCCCATACCCTCTTCTGAGACCATGCCCCTGCCAAAGGGCGCCCAGCTCTACGTGCTGCCAGGCAGGCAGCCCCTGGGCATGGACCCGTCCACGGGGGAGATCGGGTGCCTGACCGAAAACCCCTATGACGGCACGGGTCCCGTCTTCGCCGTGGCTGCCTTTCTCCCCGCCGCGCACACCCAGACGTACCTGGCGGCGTGGGAGAAGACGCGAGGCGCCGCCGAGCTGCCGCTGTTCGCCTATACCGCTGTGGGATACGACGACGGGTTCGTCACCACCGCGGTGCGCACCGACCCCTCCAACCGGCAGGACCCGGACCGGTTCGACCAGGAACGGATCCGGCTCGGCATCAGCCAGTGGAGGCGGGACCTGCGCGGGAACCGCCTCGTCGAGCACCTGGTGCACTGTGCCGAGTGCTACGGCTGCCCTGCAGCGCTCAACCTGTTCCAGGAACGGGAGGAGGGGCCCCTGCCCACCTCGCCGTCGTGCAACGCCAGCTGCATCGGGTGCATCTCGAAGCAGCCCGGCGGACGACCGCCCTCTCCCCAGGAACGCATCGCCTTCGTGCCAAGCCCCGAGGAGATCGCCGAGGTGGCCCTCAGGCACATACATGCCGCCAGGAACCCGGTGGTGAGCTTCGGCCAGGGGTGCGAGGGAGAGCCCCTCATGGCGAGCGACACCATCAGGGAGGCCATCCGGCTCATCCGGAGAAGCACCTCGGAGGGCACCATCAACCTGAACACCAACGCGAGCCTGCCCCGCAAGGTGGCGGAGCTCGCCGATGCCGGGCTGGACAGCATGCGTATCAGCATGAATTCGGCGCGGCAGCAGACGTACATGGCCTACTTCAGGCCATCGTACCCCTTCGAGGCCCTGGCCGAGAGCGCCCGGGAGATGAAGGCAAGGGGCAGGTTCGTGTCGCTGAACCTCTTCGTGTTCCCCGGGGTCACCGACGCACCCAGGGAAGCAGAGGCCCTGAAGAGGTTCGTCCATGACACGTGCGTGGACATGATCCAGTGGCGCAACCTCAACCTCGACCCGGATGCCTACCTGGAGATGCTGGGCCAGACGCTGCCTGCGGGCATGGGAATCAGCAGGCTCATCGAGGAGATCCCCGTGAGGAGGGGGTACTTCAATCCGTATCTGAAGGGGTGATCAGAACTCCACGAATCCGCCCGAGCCGTCGTCCCCGGCAGTCTCCTCGCCCGGGGGCACCTCCTCCCAGAACTCCAGGAGCATGACGGTGAAGTCGTCCTCGAGGGCCTCCTTGCAGTTGAAGGACCTCACGTCCGCCTCGATGGCCTCGATGACGTCATTGCCCCGCAGGACGCCCACCGCGTTCCGGAAACACTCGATGAGACGGTCCTTGCCGTACTGGGCGCCCGAGGCGTCCTCGGTCTCGATGATGCAGTCGGTGTACATGAGCAGGGCATCGCCCATCTCGATGTTCGCCTCGGTCTTCTCCTCGTACCCGCCGTCCTCGAAGGAGCCCAGGAAGAAGCCGTCCGTGTCGAGTTGTTTGATCTCGCCGGTGGCGCGCTTGTAGAGCAGGGGGGTAGGGTGGCCGGCGTTCGTGTAGGTGATGCTCTTGCCGTGCCGGTCCGTGAGCACGAAGAACGCGGTGATGTAGTCCTCATCGAGTACGGGCTTGAGCTCTCGGTTGAGCATGTGCATGAGGATCGTGGGGCTCGCAACGGTGGCGGCAAGGGCATGGAAGCTCATCTTGAACATGGAGGAGATGAGCGCTGCCGCGACGCCGTGGCCGGATACGTCAGCGATGATGAAGCCGGTCTGCCCTCCCCCCAGGTCCACCACGTCGTACAGGTCTCCCCCGATGTGGATGGACGGGATGTACTTGCAGGTGAAGCTCACGCCGTTGCGGTTCTCGAAGGTGTCGGGGAGCAGGCTCTTCTGGAGCCTGGCCGCCATTTCCAGTTCGCCGATCATGCGCTGGTTCTGTGCGCGGATGATCTCGTTCTTCTCCTCCATCTCGGCGAGCGTGATGGCGAGCTGCGCCGCCTGCTCCTCCATGAGATCCCTGGTTTCGGCGCTCTCCATGAGCAGGCGCTCCATGGCCTCCTTCCGGCGGGTGGCCTCGGTCACGTCGGCGAAGAGAACCGCCGTGTACCTGCCGCCGCTCTTCGGCTCCACGGAATGCACGGTCTTCTCGATGACGCGCTGGTCGAAGTCTCCCGTATCCAGTGGGATCTGGCGGTTCCTGCCCGCCAGGAGGTCCCTGATGATCCCCGGCACCTCTGCCACGGTTTTGCCCAGCACCTCCCTCGACCTGACGCCGGTGATCTCCTCAGCCTTCCTGTTCCACAGGAGGATGCGGGAGGCGTCCGACACGAGGAGCAGTCCCGAGGGGAACGATCTGGTGAGCTGGACTATGAAATCGTCCCGCAGGGCAGGCACCGAGGGGAACGACTTCTTCGGCTGGGTTCCCTCCCTGTGGTAGACGAGGCGAACGTGGTTGCCCTTGCCCTCGTAGACCACCTCGTGGAAGAAGTTCCGGGCGATCTGCACCCCGAGACCGCTCCCGATGTGCTTCTGCGGGTCTGGGTCGAACTCCTTTTCATAGTCGAACCCCTGGCCCTCGTCGATGACGGTGTATTCGAGGAGATCCGGATCCATGTGGACCTGCAGGGTAACGGTCCGGTTCCCCAGGGCCGGGTTCTTTCTCCTGAGCCTGATGAGTTCATCGAGGGCGTTCTTCCTGACGGCCTTTGCCTTCTCCTCCATGGTGATGTTGAGGTTGCCGTGCTCCACCGCGTTGAGCAGTATTTCGCCCAGTGCCATCTTGAGCATGTCCGTGTTCGGGCACACCGCAGCCGTGTTCAGTACCGCCTGGTTGATGATGAAGGGAATCCGCTCCACGTCGCTGCCGAACAGCAGGGTCTTGTCTTCCCTGACCACGCACGCGATGTCCGGCGTTCCGCCGATGCACAGGGAGCTACGGCGGTCCAGGATCCTCTCCAGGGATTCCATGAATGCGTCCACGGTAACGGGCTTGATGAGATAGTCCATGGCGCCCCTGCGCAGGCATTCAAGGGCGAGGTAACCGTCAACTTTCTCCGCTACGGCCACCATGAGCACCTGGGGGCATGAGCTGCTCAGCTCCTGCATGGCCATCAACCCCGAGTCATCCTCGGGGCCGACCGAGACGAGGACGAGGTCGGGCTTGGCATCCGCGAGACCGGCGAGGCCGTCGCGCGGGGTCAGGGCCCTGCTCACGGAGAAGCCCTTGCGGGACAGCTTTCGTGCAAGATCCAGCGACGACCTGTGGCCGTCGATGATGAGGATGTTCTTGACGGACTTCATGGGCGTTCGGGCCTGCACGTGGGATTGTCCGATGGTTCGACCCGGGCCCTCACGAGCCCTTTTCGCCCTTGATCGCGCCCATGACGAACCCCGCGATGGAGTTCAGGGGCATGACCCTGCATACGCCGCCCATCTCGATGGCCACCTTGGGCATGCCGAAGACCACGCAGCTCTCCTCGTCCTGGGCGATGGTGAAGGCACCGGCGTTCTTCATCTCCTTCATACCCCTGGCGCCGTCGTCTCCCATGCCCGTGAGGATGACGCCCAGGGCGTTGGGACCCAGGACATTGGCCGCCGAACGGAACAGCACGTCCACCGAGGGGATGTGGCGGTTCACCGGGGGGCCTTCCTTGACCTTGACGAAATACCCCTTGGGCCCCTTGCTGACTATCATGTGCCTGCCTCCGGGAGCGATGAGCGCCTGCCCCTGGCGCAGCTCGTCGTTGTCCCGGGCCTCCACCACGTTCATGGCCGAAAGGCCGTTCACCCGCTTGGCAAAGGAGTTGGTGAAGACCGGCGGCATGTGCTGTACGATGAGGGTCGGCGGCGCGTCCGCCGGGAGCTTGTTGAGGATCTGCTCCAGGGCCACGGTCCCCCCGGTGGATGCCCCGATGACGAGGATCTTGGCTCCTTCCTTGATGGGGACGGACCGCTCCGACTTGAGGATGGCGTCCATGCCCAGCTTGGGCGGCACCTCGAGGTTCGGCGGAGAGACGGCCTTCTTCAGCTTGGCAGAGGATGCGGCCCGGACCTTTGAGCACAGCTCGATGCGCAGGTCTTCCATGCCCTCGCTGAGTTTGACCTTGGGCTTGGTGAGGAAGTCGATGGCGCCCAGAGACAGGGCCTTCACCGTGGCGTCCGCCCCCTGCTCGGTGAGCGAGGAGAACATGACCACGGGCATGGGCGATGACCTCATGAGCCGGGACAGGAAGGTAAGGCCGTCCATCTTGGGCATCTCGATGTCCAGGGTCAGCACATCGGGCTTGAGGTCCTTGATCTTGCGGATGGCGATGAGTGGATCGGGGGCGGTGCCCACCACGTCGATGCCGGGGTCTGAGTCGAGTATGTCCTTCAGGAGCTTCCGCACCAGTGCAGAGTCGTCCACGATCAATACCTTGATTCTGTTCATCACCGCCTCACTCGAACAGGGTCAACTCACCGCCCTCGGCCTGGAGCTTCTCCTTGTCATGGAAGAGCTTTGTCTTATACGCCTGCTCGGCCTCGATGATCCGGGAGTCCACCGTTGACTTGAGGCGCTTGAGCAGGACTTTGCCGGTGTCCGGGAAGTAGAGGATCTTCCTCCCCGCATATCCTCCCACATCCTCCTTGACGATCTCGATCTGCTCCATCTTGAGGAAGGCGCGCACGAAGTCTATGTTGGACTCGGGGACGTTGCCGTCGGTCTTGCGGAAGTTCAGTACATGCCCGCCGCCGAACACCTTGGCCTGGAAATGCTTCTGGGAGCCGCCCTTCTTGATGATGGCGCTGATGAGCTGCTCCATGGCGAACATGCCGTATTTGGCGGACTCGGAGAGAAACATCTCCTCGGACCGCACATCCCCCGGGAGCATGAAGTGGTTCATGCCGCCGAGCCCGGTCTTGGAGTCCTTGATGCAGACGGAAATGCACGAACCCAGCACCGTGGCGATGATGTCCGTGGGGCTCACGTGGAACTCCCCGGGGTATATGATCACCATGGTCCTGTTGAATCTCGTGCTGTGCCGTTTGTACATGCTACACCTTCTGATACACCGTATGTTTCAGAAACCTGAAGAGGTGCTTCATGGTCATGAGCGATTCCGAGTGGCCCACGAACATGTAGCCTCCGTCCTTGAGGTGGTGGTGATACTTCTTCGCCAGTTCCTGCTTGGTTTCCTCGTTGAAGTATATCATGACGTTCCTGCAGAAGATAATGTCGAAAGGCTTCTTCATGGGGAACGTCTGGTCCATGAGGTTGAGCTTCCTGAAGGCGATCATGCCCTTGATCTGGGGGCCTGCCTCGTATCCCTCGGAACAGCGGACCATATACTTCGAAAGGTAGGGCAGGGGAACCGGAGCGACCTGCTGGCTGGCGTACACGCCGCGGCTCGCCTTGGTGAGGATCTCGGTGTCCAGGTCGGTGGCGAGGATCTTCAGGTCCCATCCGCGCTCGTCCTTGAAGGCTTCGCACACGGTCATGGCGATGCTGTAGGGCTCCTCGCCCGATGAGCAGCCCGCGGACCAGATCCTGAGTCTGCGCTCGCGGCCTTTCCTCGAGGCCTCGATGATGGACGGAAAGATCTCGTTCATGAGGTGATCGAAATGGTGCTTCTCCCGGAAGAAGTCCGTCTTGTTCGTGGTGACCCGGTTGATGAGGTTGATGATCTCGTCTCCGGCATGCGGGCTCTCGCTGAGGTAATGGTAGTATTCGGAGAAGCTGCCGAGGCCCAGCGCCCGGAGCCTCTTCGAAAGTCTGGCAACGATGAGGTTCCGTTTCTTCTCCGACATGGAGATCCCGGTCTCCCGGAAGATGATGTCCCGGAAGAGCTGGAACTCCTTGTCAGACAGCGTGTAAGAAAGGGCGCTCAGCGGCGATGTCATACCCCGTCGACCATATTCAGCTCCTCGTCCGAAAGCAGCTTGTCCACATCGAGGAGGATGATGAACTTGTTGTCTTTGATGCCCATGCCATAGATGAACTCGGTACTGATTCCGGTGGAGAAGTGTGGCCGCGGCTTGATGTCGTCCTTGTTCAGTGCGATGACGTCGCTCACTGCATCGACCACGAGCCCCATGATCCTTCCTGCCACGTCGAGGATCATGATGACCGTGAACTGGTCGTATTCCTTGAGCTCCATGCCGAAGCGGTCGCGCAGGTCGATCACCGGGACCACGATCCCGCGGAGGTTGAGCACTCCCTTGATGAAATTGGGCACATTGGGGATCGTGGTGCAGCTCTGGTACGCAATGATCTCGTTGAGCTTGAGGATGGAGATGCCATAGGTCTCACCGCCCAGCTGGAACGTGACGAACTGGTTGGAAAGTGCCTTTGCCGTGTCGTTGGGCTGTGCCATGGGTGTGCCCCCCATCAGAATTCCTCGAAATCGTCTTCGAACTCGGATGCCGCAGGAGCTGCCGGGGCCTTGCCCGGCTCGGCCTTGGCCCGTGCCTGGGGCTTGCCCCGGGCGGGTGCCTTTCTCGCGGTGCGTGCGGTCTCGGTCATGGTGGACACCTTGAAGCGGGCCACAGTCTCGGCCAGGTCCTTGGCCTCGTTGCTCAGGTTGTCAGAGGTGCTGGCGAGCTCCTCCACGGTGGAGGCGTTCTGCTGGGTGGTGGTGTCGATCTGGGCGATGGCGCGGTTCAGCTCGTCCACCCCGCTTGCCTGCTCGCTGGACGCGGCCGCGATCTCCTCCATGACCTGGGAGAGGTCCTGGATGTGCCGGATGATCTGTTCCAGGGACTCCCCGGACTTCTTCACCATGGTGTCGCCCGCGGCGATCTTGTTCACCGTGTCCTCGATGAGGGCCTTGATCTGCCGGGATGCCTCTGCGGAGCGCTGGGCCAGGGCCCGGACCTCCTCGGCCACCACGGCGAAGCCCTTGCCGTGCTCGCCCGCGCGGGCCGCCTCCACGGCGGCGTTCAGGGCCAGGAGGTTCGTCTGGAAGGCCACCTCGTTCACCGTGACGATGATGTCGCCGATCTTCTTGGACGCATCCGAGATCTCGCTCATGCCCCTGACCAGCTCCTGGGCGGCCTCACCGCTGGCACCGGCCATGCGGACCATCTCCGTGGCCTTCTGGCGGCCGTCGGAGGCGTTCTCGGCGTTGTGCTTGATGGAGGAGGTCATCTCCTCGATGGTGGCCGCCACCTCCTCGATGGCGGAGGCCTGCTCCTGGGTGGCCTGGGACAGGCCCTGGGCGCCCGCGGCGACCTCCTGGGTGGCGGTGTCCACGTGCAGCGATGCATGCTTGACCCTGGTGATCACCTCTTCCAGGTTTGCCACGAAGGTGTTGAACCACGAGGCGATCTCGCCCACCTCGTCGGTGGAGAGCACGGGCAGCCGCTTGGAGAGGTCGGCCTCACCCTGGGCGATGTCCATCATGCCCGCCGAGATGTCGCGCGCCCTCCGGGCGATCCTTCCCGCGAACACCATGCCCACCACCGCCACGATGATGGCCGTGATGATGGCGAAGATGAGCATCTCCAGCTGGAGAGACCGCACCGAGGCCAGTGCCTCGGATTGGGGGACCGCGGCCCAGATGACCCAGTCCAGGGGCTTGATGTAGGCGAGATACCCGATCTTTGTCACGCCCTCAAAGGTGTAGGCGTAATTGCCCTGTTTCTGATCCAAGGCCTTCTTCACCCAGGCGTGGGTGTTGTACAGGGTCTTGTTGTTCCGGAACTCGGCCTTGGGATGGTAGACGCAGACGCCGTCGGGCTGGAAGATGGCCAGGTACCCGGATTCGAAGTACTTCTCCTTCCCTGCCTCGGTGATGAGGTCGCTCTTGAGCGACTTCATGAGCTGCTCCTTGATGATGTCCAGGTTGCCCTCGATGGAGGCGCTGCGCACCTCCGCCATGCGGGAGAAGGCATCGACCTTCACCTTGAGATAGTTCGTGGCCTGGGCCTTGAGGTGCCCGCTGATGCTGAACCCCACGTACACGATGACGAAGATCAGGGGTATCAGCCCTGCGCCGAGGATCAGTGCGGTCAGTCGTTCACGAAGTCTCCACTTCAGTGCCATAGTATGTTCTCCTCCGTGTCTGGTTTCGTATCTCTACTCACCCAAGGCCTTCAAAAGGCCCGGAAGAGCCTGTTCCCTCTTGCCTCCATCCCTGATCATGCCTCCAGGAACGCCATGCGCTCGATGCTGTGCACGTCAAGGATGAGGGAAACCCTGCCGTTGCCCAGGATCGTTGCGCCCGAGGTGCCCTCTATCTTCTTGAAGTTCTTGTCGATGCTCTTGATCACCGCCTGGGTCTGTCCGAGCACGTCGTCCACCAGGATGCCGAACCTGCTGGCCTCGCCGTGGAGGACCACCACCAGCGCCTCGGTGGGATCGGTCTTGTCGGAGGGCAGGTGGAAGAGGTCGTACAGGCGGACCAGGGGAAGGTAGTCTCCCCTGATGTCCACGAGCTCACCCTTGCCCTCCACGGTCTTGACCTCGGTCCTGGATGGGCGTACCGACTTGTCGATGACGGAAAGGGGGATGGTGAGCACCTCGTCGCCGACCTTGACCATCATGCCGTCAATGATGGCGAGCGTGAGCGGCAGCTTCACGCGGAACGTTGAGCCTTTGCCATCCTCCGACATGATCTCCACGCTCCCCCTGAGCTCCTCGATGTTGCGCTTCACCACGTCCATTCCCACGCCCCGGCCGGAGAGCTCGCTCACCTTCTCGGCCGTGGACAGGCCCGGCGCGAAGAGCATGTCGAAGATCTCCTTGTCCGAGTATGATCGCCCGGGCTCCGCCTGGCCCTTCTCGATGGCCTTGGCCAGGACCTTTTTCTTGTCGATGCCCTTGCCGTCGTCGGAGATTTCGATGAAGATGTTGCCTTCGCGCTGGAAGGCCTTGAGCCAGATGGTCCCCACCTCGGGCTTGCCCAGGCGCCGACGCTCTTCGGGGGATTCGATACCGTGGTCGATGGAGTTCCTTATCATGTGCTTCAGGGGGTCGCTGATCTGCTCGATCACGTTCTTGTCCAGCTCCGTCTCGGTACCGCTCATCTTGATCTCGATCTTCTTGCCCAGTTCGAAGGAGAGGTCCCTCACCACCCTGCGGAAGCGGTTGAACGTCCCCTCCACGGGCACCATGCGGACCCGCATGACCTGCTCCTGGAGGTCCCGGGAGATGCGCTCCAGGGCAGAGGTGGCTCCCTGCAGAGAGCGGGACAGGGTGGACTCGGTGATCTCGCTGGCGCACTGGGACATGCGCGCCACGGATATGACCATCTCCCCCACCAGGTTCACCAGCTTGTCGAGCTTGTCCGTGTCCACCCTGATGGTGGCGGCCTTGGTGATCTTCCGGCTCTGGGATTGGGCCAGGGCCATCTTCTCCATGGTCTCCCGGGACACCTTGCCCTTTTCCACCAGGGCCTGGCCCGTGGTCTTGTGCTCCTTGAGGGCCTCCAGCACGTCGTCTTCCCGGACCAGCCCCTTTTCCACCAGGATCTCTCCGATAGGCTTCTCGGCAAGGGAGAGATCCACGCCCTCCTTGTACTGGGAGGATATGTCGACAATGGCGATCTCGTTCTCGTCCACGACGAAGATGAACACGTTGTTCACGTCCGTCAGCGACCGGGTGGTGCGCAGGATGATTTCCCAGGTGGTGTAGCAGGTGGTGGGGACGATGTTGTAGAAGTCGGGGATGGCGTTCGTGTACGCCCTGGACTCGAGTATCTCGCCCAGGTCTTTCAGCTCCTGGATGAGCATGATGGGGTCCTGGCCGGTGGCCAGGATGTCGGGGCGGAATTTCATGGATATGGACAGCACCTTCTCTCCGGTCTTGTCCCCGTTCTTCGGCTTCGCCCCCGGCGCCTCGCCTGCGCCCTGCGCGATACCGGTGAACCGCTTGAGGGTCTGGACGGATTCCTCCACCTCGGCGATGTCGATGTCCTCGCCCTCGCTCTGCGCCGCGATCATCCGCTTGAGGAAATCCACCGAGGTCAGCAGCGTGGAGATGAGCTTCTTGGTTATGCTCAGTTCCTTTTTCCTGATCCTGTCCAGGATGTTTTCGATGGAGTGGGTGTAGTTGCTCACCGCCTCGAAGCCCACGAGGCCGGCGGAACCCTTTATGGTGTGGGCGGCCCGGAAGACCCTGTTGATAGTGTCTTCGTCCTCGCGGTCCTCTTCCAGGCGGATGAGGCCGCTTTCGAGCTCTCGGATCTCATCCTCGCTTTCCTCCATGAATACCTTGACGAGTTCATCCATAGCCATGGGTTACCTCATGAATTTTTTTGTGACATAGACCAGCTGCTCGGGTTTGAACGGCTTCACGAGCCAGCCGGAAGCGCCCGCCTGCTTGCCTTTGAGCTTCATCTCCTCCTGCGACTCCGTGGTGAGCACCAGGATGGGGAGGAACCGGAAGGGGGTCTTCTTCACCTCCTTGATGAAGGTGATGCCGTCCATGACGGGCATGTTGATGTCGCTGATGATCATGCCGATGACGTCGCCGTGCTTGTGGGCGTCGGTGAGCTTTTCCAGCCCGTCGGCGCCGTTCACCGCGTTGACGGTCTCGAAGCCGGCCGCCCTGAGCGTGTAGTTCACCGACGCGCGGAGCGTGGCAGAGTCGTCCACCACGAGGATCTTCTTCTTGATCATGACAACGCCTCCTTCAGGGCTAGCGAGAACCCGGAAAGGTCCAGGATCTCCTGGATCGCCGGGTTGACGGCCCTGATGCGCAGGGAACCCTCAGCCTCCACGGTCCTCTTGAGCGAGTACAGGAGCTGCAGGCCCGAGATGTCCATCTCCTCGACCCTGCTCAGGTCGATGTTGATATCCTGGGAGGCGTCCTCCATGAGCAGCTCCAGGGAGGAATGGATCGTCTCGATGTTCGATACGGTCAGGTTGCCCTTGAATACGATAACCCCTTTGCTGTCGATGTCTATCTCCATCGCCTCACCTCATGGATATGGGAAAGAGTTTGTCCAGCTTGACCGCCTTGAAGATATTGAAGAGGTTCTCATGGATGCCCTTGATCTCGAAGGATGCCTTTGCGCTGTCCAGGCTCTTGAAGAACATGAGAATCTTGCCGATGCCGGATGAGCCCATGGTGGGCACCAGGGCGAGATCCATCACGACCTTCTTCGGTTTCTGCATGGTGATCTTGTTGAGCTCTGATCGGAGAATCTCCGCCGCCGGGGTGTCCACGGCGCCGGACACCTTCACGAACAGGGTATCGCCCGCTGTCTTGGTCGTAACATCCATGCCCCACCTCCTTTTGTGCCGCTTTGTTCGAAGTTCTCGGGACCTGGCAGGTCTTCACAGTACCCATCGGAAATCCCCGGACCAATCTTTATGGGAAGTCGACGACCGGGCTGATCGCCAAGAAGGGAAGCGATGGGATGCTCGGTTCTCCCCGTCAGTGAGCCCCATGGGTACCCGCACCACGCCGACATATCCGGTTAATAACCATGGGGAGAGAATTATCAAGATGACCGGGTGCTCCAGGTGAACGGCAGCTCTGGAACATGCGCATTGACAGGGACCGAAATGAGATATATCTAGAACCGACGGGCTTGAGGTTGCCAGGGCGTGATATACAATATTATAAATAAATTACAAACACTTGCGCGGTTCCGTGAGAGCTGTGGGGCCGTGGGGTTGAACCCGTGAAGAACGCCTTCATCCTCGTCATCACCGGTCTGTCCGGCTCCGGAAAATCCACGGCACTCAAGGCCATCGAGGACGAGGGGTTCTTCTGCATGGACAACATGCCCATCGACCTCATCACCAAGTTCCTGGAGCTGTACGACTCGGCGTCCTTCACCATCCACAAGGTCTGCATCTGCATGGACATCCGTGCAGGAGCCCCCTTCTTTACCGAGAAGGCGCCCAAGATCATCTCGATGCTGCGCAGCTTCAGCGATGACGTTCGTCTCGTGTTCCTCGAAGCGGGCAAGGAGAACCTGCTGAACCGCTACAAGGAGACCAGGCGTCGGCACCCCCTGAGTGACACGCATCCCAACCTGCTCGACGCCATCGAGGCGGAGATCGAGCTGCTCTCGCCGCTGCGCGGGATCGCGAACTTCATCGTGAACACCTCGCAGCTCAATGTCCACGAGCTTTCCGCCCGGATGAAGGAGATCGCCTCCAAACAGGACAGAACTCGGGACATGTCCATCGAGGTGTGCTCCTTCGGGTTCAAACGGGGCATACCCATGGACTCCGACATCATCATGGACGTCAGGTACCTTCCCAACCCCTATTTCAAGGACGACCTCAAGGACAAGACCGGTCTTGACGCAGAGGTGCGGGAGTACCTCCTCTCCCATGACACCTATCTGCAGTTCATGGAGCGGTTCAAGGGACTGATCGCCTTCATCCTTCCCCTGTGCAGGAAGGAAGGGCGGGCATATCTGAACATCGCCATCGGATGCACCGGCGGCAGGCACAGGTCCGTGGCCGTGGCCGAGGAGATCAGGCAGGCCATACATGATGCCGGGTACCAGACCAGGCTGAGACACCGTGACATCTCATGAGGAGGTTCTGATCGATGGTCGGTATTATCGTCGTGGCGCACGGGGACCTGGCACGCGCCTTTGAGGAAACGGCCCAGATGATCGTGGGGCCCACGGAAGCGTTCAAGGCGTGTTCGTTCGCCCAGGGTACCGACGTGGATGACCTGAGAAAGCTCCTGAAGACCTCCATCAAGGAGGTGAACAGGGGGGAGGGCGTCATCATCCTCACGGACATGTTCGGCGGGACCCCGTCGAACATCAGCCTGTCGTTCCTGGAGAACGGCAAGATCGAGGTTATCACCGGAGTGAATCTCCCCATGGTGATCACCGCGCTCACCAAGAGGAAGGGGAAAGATATCGGAGAGCTGGCGCGGATGCTCAAGGAAGGAGGATCGAAGAACATCCATATCGCTTCCGAGATCCTCGCCACCACTGTGGCCGAGAAATGAACGTATTGCTCGTCCGGGTGGATGACAGGTTCATCCACGGGCAGATACTGGAATCCTGGATTCCTCACCTGAAGGCCCAGGGCGTGGTGGTCGCCAGCGACTGCCTGGCCCAGGACCAGATCCAGAAGGCCATCATGTCCATGGCCATACCCGAGCGGATCCAGCTGAGGATCGTGGGACTGGAAGACGCAGTGGGCCTCAAGGACGATTGCGCCATGGACGACAAGCGCACCCTGGTCATCGTGTCGAGCATCAAGGACGCGTTCAGGCTCCACGGGGGAGGGATCCCCTTCACCCGCCTCAATATCGGGAACTGCAAATCCACGACCGGATCCCGCCAGGTTTCCTACTCCGTATGGGTGGACGATGAGGACCTCGCCCTGGTCCGGCAGCTCATTGACAATGGGGTGGAGGTGACGCTCCAGTCCGTGCCCCGCGAGCGGTGTATTGACATGAGGTCGATTCTTGATATGGTGGACCTATGATCACGGCGGGAATGCTCGGAGTGCTCGCAGGGGCTGCCCTGTGGATGGACAGGGTGTTCCTCTTCCAGTTCATGGTGAGCAGGCCCGTCATCATGGGGCCTCTCATCGGCCTGGTCATGGGGGACCCGAGGGTCGGCATCATGGTGGGTGCGTCCCTGGAGCTGCTGTGGCTGAACTCCCCGCCGGTGGGTGCATACCTCCCCCATGACGAGAGCTTCTGCACCGCAGTCGCGGTTCCCGTGGCCATAGCCGCCTGCCGGGGCATGGACCCCGCAGCGGCCTCGGGGTTCGCCATTCTCCTGAGCCTCCCCACGGCCATGGCAGGCAGGATCCTCGACACGAGACTCAGGACCATGAACGAGGGCCTCATCCCCCCAGGCACTGAAGCGGGGGAGAGGGACGTGTCCATGGCCCTGGGGAAGGCCGTGCTCAGGGCGTTTCTGCTGGCACTGACGGCGATACTGCTCTGTGTTGCGGTCATCAGCGCGGCTGCGGTCTTCCTCGGGGCTCTTCTCCCCGATATCGTCGTGAAGGCCCTGAAGCTCATGCCCTTTGCCTGCGTGGTGGTGGGGCTTGCGGCACTCGTGTCCCGCGAAATGCCACGGAAGCTCCATGCCGGCCTGTTCGCCGTGGGCATGGTCCTGGTCATCCTGCTCGCATGGATGTGGTGACCTTCAGGCGGGCGAGCACCGGGGACCTCCATGCGCTGGTGAGCCTCGAACGCCAGGTGTTCCCGTCCCCCTGGGGCGCGGACACCTTCGATGCCACCTTGGAGGACCCCCGGTGCATATCGGCCCTGGCCGTTGAGGACGGCGGCCTGGCCGGGTACTGCCTGGCGCTGGACCTGAGCTCCACGGTCCATATCCTGAACCTGGCGGTCCATCCGGCCTGGCGCAGGAGGGGCATTGCCAGGCGGCTCGTGCGGGAGGTCGTGGCACAGGCGGTGGAGAGCGGGAAGACCTGTGCGGTGCTGGAGGTGAGGACATCCAACACCCATGCCCGGTCACTCTATGCGTCCATGGGCTTCACGCATGTGAGCACCTGGAGGAGATACTACACCGATACGGATGAGGATGCGGTCATTATGGTGAAGGATTTGCGATCCCGCCTGCCCAGGGATGTATGGTGCGAGGTTGTTCAGAACATGGAGGTGGCCCGCTCCACCTTCCACCTGATCCTCGAGGGAGACCTCCCCCAGGCCTTGCCCGGCCAGTTCGCCATGATCCGGGTGAGCTCGACCAGCGAGCCCTTCCTCAGGAGGCCCCTGGCCGTCCTCGGCCAGAAACAGTACAAAACGGAGTTCCTCTTCAAGGTGAGGGGGCCGGGAACGGACATCCTTGCCCGGAAGAGACCCGGCGGCAGGATCAAGGTCCTTGGGCCCCTGGGAAACGGCTTCGGCCGCACACCTGCGCTCCACGTGATCTACCTGGCCGGAGGCACCGGGATACCGCCGGTCCTGTCCTTGGCAGAGACCATGGGAAGGGGGATCTTCATCCTGGGCGCCCGGGACGCCGGAGACCTGCCCCTGCTGGACAGGATCCATTCCATCCCGGGCACCCGGACCGTTCTCATGACCGAGGACGGTTCCTGCGGCGTGAAAGGGCTCGCCACAGACGCCCTTGCGGAGGTCCTGTCCGGCATCGACGAACCGGCGGATGCCATGATCTATGCCTGCGGGCCGGGGGCCATGCTGAAGGCGGCGGCCAGGATGGCCGCAGACAAGGGCGTCGGTTGCGAGGTTTCCCTGGAGGAACGCATGTCCTGCGGCTTCGGAGCCTGCGCCGGATGCGTCACAAAGACAAGGAACGGGTCCATGAGGGTGTGCAGGGAAGGGCCGGTCTTTCCCGCACGGGAGCTCGTATGGGACTGAACATCAACACTATTGTGGAGATAGCACCGGGTCTTCACCTGAAGAACCCGGTCATGAGCGCGTCAGGCACCTTTGCATACGGCGAGGAGTTCGCCGACTTCTTCGACCTGTCCATTCTGGGCGCGGTGGTGACCAAAGGCCTGTCCCTTGCGCCCAAGGAGGGCAACCCCACACCCCGCATCGTGGAGACCGCATGCGGCATGATCAATTCCATAGGGCTGGAGAACGTGGGGATACCGGCCTTCCTCAGGGACAAGCTGCCATTTCTGCTCAGGTTCGATACCCGGGTCATCGTCAATTTCTTCGGCACCACGGAGGACGAGTACGTACGTGCGGCCGAGGCCCTGGACACTGCAGGGGTAAGCGCCCTGGAGATGAACGTGTCCTGCCCGAACGTGAAGAAGGGGGGCATAGAGTTCGGCAGGGACCCTGAGGCACTCCATGCCCTGGTGAAGAGGGTCCGTCGTGCCTGCTCGAGGCCGCTCATCGTGAAGCTCTCACCCATGGTCACAGATATCCGTTCCGTTGCCCTGGCCGTCCAGGAGGCACGTGCGGACGCCCTGACCTGCAGCAACACCCTGCCTGCCATGGCCATTGACGAGAAGACCCGGAGGCCGGTGCTGGGAAACCTCACGGGGGGGCTCTCCGGGCCCGCCATCAAGCCTGTGGCCCTCAAGATCGTGTGGGAGGTTTCCAGGGCGGTGAACATCCCGGTCATCGCCTCGGGGGGCATCGTGAGCGCCGCCGATGCCGTGCAATTCCTGCTGGCAGGGGCATGTGCCGTACAGGTGGGCAGCGCGGGCCTGCGCGACCCGATGTGCTACCCCGTGATCATCGACGGCATCAGGGCCTACCTGGAAGAGCATGGCATGCAGGACGTCTCCTGCCTCGTGGGGGGTCTCGTCACGGACTGAACGGGTGATACGCGTGCGTCTGGCACCCGGGGCCATGGAATGATCTGTACCTCCTTTGTGTTGTCGCCCGCAGAGGGCGGCACGCGGAATTTTCCGGGGAGGTATCCCTAATGCTGCGCCACGTGGGACGAGAGCATCCGCTGGTGGTGGTGTTCGCAGGCATGGGTTCGGCCATTTGCCTGAGGCAGGGTGATGCGTACGGGTGCGGGTTCTGCCTGCTCATGATGGTCCTGCTCCTGTCCAGGGACAGGGCCGCTCACGCCCTGGGAGGACTCGCCCTGGGCGCTCTCGCAGCTCTCATGGCACCCGGCTGGTCCTCCGTGGCGGACGGAGATCATCACATCTCGGGCAGGGTACAGGAGTCCTTCCATTCCCGGGGCACGTTCCACATGGTCGTGGAGGATGTGCGCCTGGATCACCTGAGAGTCAGGGGCAGGGGCCTGGTGAGCGTGTACGAACATCCGCCAAGGATCCTTCCCGGCGACACCGTGACATGTATCGTCAGGGTAAAGACTCCCCGGGGATTCGGGAACGAGGCTGAGTTCGACTACAAGGGACATCTTCTCAGCCAGGGGATAGTTCTTTCGGGATCGGTGAGAGACGGCCGGACCATCGCCGTGTCAGGGTCTGCCGGACGGCAGGGGTTCCGGCAGGACCTCATCGCCTCCCTGGACCGTCGGGCGAGGCCCGAGTCCGAACTTTTCAAGGCCATGTTCATGGGGGAACGGTCCGGGATCACCGACTCCCTGCGGGACCGATTCTGCTCTTTGGGCATCGTCCACCTCATTGCCATCTCGGGGCTCCATATCGGAACCGTCATGATGGCGGGCTATGTCCTCGCATTCGGCCTGTTCAGGCTCCTTCCCGTGGTTTCGCTGAGGCTGGACACACCCCTTGTGGCACGGTTCGCAGGCATTGCCGCTGCTGTGGGCTATACAGCCTTCGTGGGACCTGCGATGCCCACCCTGCGGGCATGCATCATGGCGTTGAGCTGCGGGGTGGGGCTCATGTTCATACGGAAACCCGACGTGCTGGACGAGCTCGCCCTGGCGGGCATTGTGATCTGTACCCTTTGGCCAGGTTCGCTCCATTCAGCGAGCTTTCTCCTCTCCTTCAGCGCCGTGCTCGGCATCGTGTGCGTGATGGCGAGGACTGCTTCGTCGCCCCCCTGGTTCCGGTTCATAGCGGTTTGTGTGGCTGCAGGTGTCTTTACACTTCCCATTGTCGTGTACCTCTTCGGGTTTACATCCCTGCGGGGCTTCATAGCCAATGCCGTGGTCGTACCCTTCTTCAGCCTGGTGGTCATGCCCCTGTCCCTGGCCGGCATGGCCGCCTTCCCCCTCTGGTCGGGCCTGAGCGATTTCTCCTTCTCCCTGTGCATGGATGCGCTCCATCTCATCGTCCAGGCCTGCGAGGTGTTCGGTTCCATCCAGCCTGTGAGGCAACCGTGGATCATCTGGGTCTATCTCTGCTACACCGGGTTGATCATCGCGTTCTGGGCCCGGAACTCGCGGTGGCGCACCTGGGTGCTGGCACTGATCGTGTCGGCCCTGGTGGGCCTCCCCCTGGTCCGGTCCCACCTCATCGGAGTCGGACCGCTGCGGTTCGATTTCATCAGCGTGGGGCAGGGAGACTGCTCCCTGGTGACCCGTGGACGCCATGCCGTGCTCATCGATGCGGGTCCCGAGTATGCGGGGTTCGATGCTGGCAGGCAGGTCGTGGTGCCGCACCTGCTGCGCAGGGGGGTGGATGCGTTGGACCTGATGGTCATTACCCACTGGCACCCGGACCATTGCGGGGGCGCCCCCTTCATCCTCGAGCGATTCAGGGTGGGCGAGGTCTGGTTGAACAGCGTGCAGGAGAAGAATCCCCATTTCCAGGAGGTGATCCGCATTACAAAAGAGAAATCAATCCCGGTGAGCTTCGTGTGCCTGGGTGACTCCTCACGGTATGGTCCCCTGACCGCTGAGGTCCTCAATCCACGCGTGCGGCTGGACTCGTGCGGAGGCAGGCTGGATCAGAACTTGCAATCAATTGTCCTCAAGCTAGGAGACGGGGACGTGAAAGGCCTGTTCATGGGAGATGCCGACCTGTTCGGGGAGCTCATCCTGGTGCACCTGTGCAGGGATATCGAGGCCCGGGTCCTGAAGGTTGCCCACCACGGGGGGGCAAAGTCCTGCCTTGTCCCGTTCCTCGATACGGTCAGACCTGAGCTGGCAATCATCAGCTGCGGCCTTGGGAACAGGTACGGCGATCCGTCGGAGGAGGCCCTTGCGCGGCTCAGAAAGCACGGTGCTGTCGTATACCGGACCGACCTGCACGGAGAGGTCGCGATCGCCTTCCCCGGGGGCGAACGATATGTTAAGTTCGGGAGGAGAACTGCCGATATTCAATAGGATATGAAAGGGATGGAGGCTGCATTGCACGTTGACGCAGGTCGGATGCCGGCATTGGAAAACACCCGTGGAATCACACTGATGGAGGTGATGATCGTCGTGGTCATCATCGGCATCCTGGCTGCCGTGGCCATACCCGGCATGGACGGATGGATGGGAAAGCGCAGGCTTGACTCCGTTTCCAGGGAGATGTTCTCCAACTTCCAGCGGGCAAGGAGCGAGGCCGTGACCAGGGGGAGGAACGTGACCATCGCGGTGGACACGGACAATGACTGGTACCGCATCCAGGATGCGGCGGGCAACGTCATCGTCCCCCAGCGGGACATGCCCGGGGAGATCGATATCACAGGATGCACTTTCCCCCTTGCAGGGGGTACCCACACGACAGTCATCAACGTGCGGGGGTTTGCCTCCAGCGCAGGCACAGTCACCCTGCGAAGCTCCCGCGCGCCCAGTGCCTCGAGAGAGCGCGTCATTGAACTCGGCCTCGGCGGGGTGGTGAGGATCACGCCATGAAGAACAGACACTGGAACCGCATCCTCCTCGACAACAGGGGGCTCACCCTGGTGGAGCTGATGATCGTGCTGGTCCTGTCGCTCATGCTCATGGCGGCGGTGTTCATGACCTTCCAGCTCCAGCATGCCTCAAGCCGCGCCCAGACAGAGGTGGCGGCCACCCAGCAGGACATCCGGGCGGCAATGGACATCATAGCCCTGGATATCATGCATGCAGGCTTGAGCCAGGACCCCAGCGTGAAGATCCTCGGCATACCGGGAGGAACGAGCGGCACAGACACCCTCCGGCTCGAGAACGACGGGACCGTGGACGGCGTGACCCGCGTGATCTATCGCTTGAACAACGGGAACCTCGAGCGCGACCTCGACATCGGGGTGACCCAGGTCATTGCGAATAACGTCACATCGTTAACCTTTGCATACCGCGGCACGACAACGGACGGCGGCTCACAGGACATCGTTCCCGCCATGGGTGGCACGCTGACACAAGACCAGGCACGGACGGTCCGGTTCATCAGGGTTGCCATAACGAAGGAATCCGAGCAGGTTGATGCACAGACCGGCCAGCCGGTGCAGCGGACCCTGTCCCGATGGGTCTGCAGGCGAAACGGTGACATCGATGAAATCAGCGTTCCCTAGGAGTACGGAGACCATGGATTCCAAAGCGCCAGAGAAGAACGCCTCGGCGGGATTCACCCTCATCGAGCTGGTGATCGCCATCGTCGTCTTTGCCGTGGGTATCGTGGGCGTCCTGAAGATGCACCAGGCATCCGTTCAGGCGAACAACTTCAGCATGCAGCTCACCGAGGCCGTGAACGCGGCGGAAGACCAGAAGGAGGCCCTGAGAGGACTGCCTTTCGAGCATACCTCCATGACCATCGGGACCCACGGCACCACCGGGGTCACGCTCAGGAACATCACGTACAACGTCTCGTACCGAGTCGAGCAAACACCCGGCACCTTTTCGCAGGGAAGGACCGTTACCCTCACCGTCACCTGGCAGGAACGGGGTATCCCCCACCTGTTCACATTGCCGTTCATCATGGATGAGGTGGATTAGGTGGACATCAAGTGCGGCAGGGAGCATCTCAGATGAGGATGAAGGACATTCTGAAGGACAAACAGGGCGCAGTGCTCGTCCTGGTGCTCATAGTCATGGTGGCTGTCATCATCATGGGCGTCATGATGACCAGGTCGTCTTCCCTCGAATCGAGGATGGCGGGGAACGAGCGCAGGTACATTGAAGACTTCGCAGCTCTCGAGACGGCATCCAATCTCGTCCTTATACAGAACACCGCGGCCTTGGCCTCGATTGCCGATTCCACAGGCGCAACCTACACCTATACCGGAGGGAAGCTGCCCGAGGGGGTCAGCGTTTCCGTGGAACTGAAGTTCACCAGGAAGCCCCCGAGGGGTTCAGGCTACGACCCATCGTTCAGGGCGCGGTATTACGGCTTTGAGGCTACGAACAGCAGCGGGAACCAGAAGCTCGAAATAGGTGCGTTCAAGGTCTTCCCGCCTTCAAACTGAGGTCTTGCAAGAAGGAGTGGTGCCATGAAGACAAAACCCGTAGCAGCGTTCATTCTATTCCTGACAATGCTCATGGCAGGCAGTGCCCATGCGGATGACACAGACATCTTCGGCGGCGGCGTCGTCAACGTGCCGCCCAACGTGCTCATCATCTTCGACAACTCAGGCAGCATGTCCGAGACCGTCTGGGTCCCGGGGAGCGCGGACCCCTATGACCCGGCATACATCTACAGCGGCACCTACAGGCTCGACCGGGTATACCGGTACCGCACAACATACAATGATTGGACTGAATTCGCGAACATAGGCGGCAACTATGTCGTCGATGCGGCCGAGATAGCCTGCGAGAGCGCAAGAAACGACCTCAACACCTTGGGGACCTGGACAGGCTACATCAACACTTCGTCGCCCTTTGGCTGCACCCCCACACCTACATCCAGCAGGGTGCTCAGGACGGGCAACTACCTCAACTACCTCAGGCTCGCCACCGGCCATAACGAGGCCAAACTCAGCGTGGCAAAGAGGACCATCTCCAACCTCATACGCACCACCAGCGGCGTCCGCTTCGGGATCATGATCTTCCGTACGGAGGGGAGCCAGGACCAGGGCGGCAGGATCCTCGCGCCCATCGCAACGCGGGATACCCTTGCCGACAAGCAGACCCTCATCAATGCCATCAATACCCTAACAGCAAGTACATGGACCCCGCTGGCCGAGACCTTGGCAGAAGCGGGTCTGTACTTTGCCCGCAAGCAGTCATGGTTCAATTCCGGCGTGAATTATGACACGGCCTATGCCCCGGCCATCCAGTACCGGTGCCAGAAGAACTTCGTCATCATCATGACCGACGGCGAGTCCACCCAGGACAGGGACTCCAGGCTGTGGGACACGAACTACATCAACGACAAGCCCATCGGAGACTATGACAACGACACGAGCCTCAAGACCGAGTACCAGTGGGTGGACAGCTCCGGGGTCAAGCACAGCTATGGGAGCTACGGCAGCGACTATCTCAACGACGTGGCCAAGTTCCTCCACGATGAGGACCTGCTGGGCGACATCAGCGACCTCAGCGGCGCATCGTTCAACACGCCGGGCATGCACCAGAAGCAGAACATCAGGACCTACACCATCGGTTTTGCAGTGAACCACGTGCTGCTGAGCGAGACCGCCGACCAGAACCACGGCAACGGGCACTACTTCACCACGAGCGAAGGACTGAACCTGGAGGACATCTTCGCCACCATTATCGGCGACATCATGGAATCCAATGCCCAGTTCATCTCGCCCGTGGTTCCGGTGAACCGCCTGAACAGGACGTATGCCGACAACGGTGTTTACATCGGACTGTTTTCCCCTGATGAATCGACACCCGGCCTGTGGAAGGGAAACCTCAAGAAGTTCGGGTTCGACAAGAAAGGGATCATCCGGGACAAGAACGGGGACGAGGCAGCTGACGAAACGACCAACCAGATAAAGGACTCAGCCTATTCCGCGTGGAGCACCGTACCTGATGGCGTCTCCGAGGGCATGGCAGTGGGGGTCGGCGGTGCAGGAGCCGTTCTGGCATCAGCAGGCCACCCCACCAGAAATTTCTACACCAACACCGGCACGACCCTGGTGACCCTGAACTCTACCAGTGCGACCACCACCGATCTCGGCCTGAGCACGGACGCCGAGCGTGACGACCTCCTGGATTTCGTGAAGGGACAGGGTGTATACCATCCGGCGACCGGGGATGATGACAGGAAGAGGGACTGGATCCTCGGTGACATCATCCATTCCCAGCCCGCCATATTCTACGACAGGGCAAATAACAAGAATGTCCTTTTCGTAGGCGCAAACGACGGGTTCGTGCACTGCTTCATCGATGACGACAAGAACACCAGCACCACCATTGCGGACGATACGGTTCACGAGCAGTGGGCCTTTGTGCCCCGCGACCTGGTGCCGCACCTGAAGTATCTGCCATCGGAAGGCATGACGGTGGAGACGGCCCTGGGCAACGTGGAACATGAGTACTACGTTGACGGCACGCCGGTGGTATACACCACGGGGAACAACACGTATCTGGCCTTCGGCCTCAGGAGAGGCGGCAAGAACCTCGCCAGTGGCGGGGAACTGACCAACCAGTACTTCATCCTGAACATTACCGATTACCAGAACCCTTCGTTCACGGCGAACATCTCCACCACCGTGCTTGGCACCGCAGCGGACGACGAGAGGCTCGGCCAGTCCTGGAGCACCCCCCACTTCTGCTCCATCAAGACAGGTTCGGGCGCCGGCAATAAGGCCGATGTCCTGCTGCTCACCGGCGGATACGACACGAACCAGGACAGCAGCGATCCGGGAACGACCGACAGCAAGGGCAGGGCCCTTTTTGCAGTGAACGCAGCGAGCGGCACCCGGACAGGCCTGTCCCTGAACTTCAACCACAAGAATTTCGCCAAGATGCGCTACTCCATGGTGGACCTGAGGACCTATGACAACGACGACGACGGCTGCGACGACGTCATCTATGCGCCC
Source organism: Deltaproteobacteria bacterium (assembly GCA_029547045.1). Lineage (GTDB taxonomy): Bacteria > Desulfobacterota > Desulfomonilia > UBA1062 > UBA1062 > MWEI01. The sequence goes on from JAKPQL010000032.1 coordinate 31,856, forward strand.
TCGGTGGGCGGAGACCTGTTCGCGTTCGACGATGCCTCTGATGTGACGGGCACCAAGAACGACGGCACGTGGACCAGCAGGCTCCTGTTCTCTGCCCAGAACATGGGGGGGACTGACAAGCTCAGGAAGTTCTTCTATGCCCCGGGCATCGCCCAGGAGTCCTGGGGCGACATGGTGTACCTCGCCAGCGGCGACCGCGAGCACCCCATGGCCACGTACGGGACAGCCTACAACAGGTTCTACGCCATCAGGTACACGTTCCCGGCCACATGGAACAATGACAGTCCGCTCACCGACTCCAGCCTCACCGACGTCACGAGCAGCTACAATCCTGCCACGGTTTCCGCGAACGGCTGGTATTTCGACCTGAACAACCCCGGGGAGAAGGCCGTTTCCACCCCTTTGATCTTCGACAAGGTGGCCTACTTCACGACCTTCACCCCCCAGACCACGGCGGCCTCGGACCCCTGCGGCCTTACGGGCGCAGGTGTGGCACGGCTCTATGCGGTGAACTACGTCACCGGAGAAGCGGTCTTCGATTTCGATAGCGACGGCACCTTGGAGGGAGGCACGCCCGACAGGTCAAAGACTATAGGCTCGGGTATTCCCTCCGAACCCACCCTGGTCATCACCGAGCAGGGGATCTTCGTCGTGGTGGGAACCCAGGAGGGACCGTTCGTGTTCGACACCAAGTCAGGGCGAAGCATCCACAGGTATTACTGGCACAAGCAATAGGCGGAGGTGACCCATGAATGCCAGAATCATGACCGAGGTTCGAACCCTTTTCAGCATGATCGCATCGGTGAGCATGGTCCTCATCGCCTGCTCGACCCTTCACGCCGAAGCCCTGGAGAATGGCCTGAAGAAATGGGACCCGTACCTGATCCAGGGCAGGATCATGCAGGTGGGCGAGGGATACTGCGTGGTTGCCGAGGAATGGATCATGGTTCTCGACACGAAACGTGGCGGCAAGGACATCAGGACACGGATCTTCGATGACCGGGGGAACCCGGTTTCCGTAGCCGAGCTCTCCAAAGGGAAGTATATCCTTGCAAAGGGGGGACAGGCCTGGGACGAAAAGCTGAAGACGAGCGTCCTCCTGGCAACGGAAATCTATATCGTGAACAAGCCGGTGGATCTCAACGACGAGGGGCAGCGCAGGAGGTTCGGCGGAGAACCACGGCCCTGGGGGGATGCCCGGGAACGATAACGATCGCGGCGCCGGGTTTCACCGGCGCCTTTTTCATTGGTCCAGCAACCGTATGATGGCCGTATCGCCATCCACCACAATATCCGCAGGGGCGATCCTCTTCTGCCTGAGGGCATCCAGCACGTCCTGGAGGGGGCCCTTGATCTGCATGGTGTGGCAGATGGTGTGGCCCTGGATGCGTGAGACCGCGATCCTGGGAACGGCATCCATGGAGCGGAGCGCATCGATAAGGGCCTGGTAGGTGTCGTGATCGCTTATGCCCTCGATGCACAGGGTCTTGTCCCGCACCACCGGGCTCACCACCACCACGGTGCGCGCGATCTCCGCCCTGACCCTGTCCACCACCGCGGCAGCCAGGAGCCTGTGCATGGTCGGCTGGTCCACGGTCCCCTTCAGCGTCAGGCCCATGGAGGACAGTCTCTTCCCAGTGCGCACTTCCGTGACCGAGAGATCGAGGCGCGATTCAAGGGTTAGCGCATCAGCGCTCCTGTGAGTGAGCAGGCCCGAAACCACGATGTCGGCACCTGCCGCTGCGCCGAGGACAAGGGCCCTGTCCTTGCCTGCAGCGACGGCAGGGGGGTGCGGGGGAGGGGGGGGGATGTTTTCTCCCGCATCCTGCAGTGATTTCATGAGGGTCGTTTCGAAGGGGGAGTAGGCCTTCGTGGCGTCCGGAGACCACCACTCGGCGCGCTCCGTCTGGCCCGGGCCGCGGGTCGTGAAGGCGAGCAGCACCCTGGGCCTCAGGGCCAGCGGGGTGGTGAGCGCCCGGGTCTGCAGCCAGTCCTTCAGGGGTGTGTCGTTCAACCTGAAATCCATGCTCAGCAACAGTATGTTCTCCAGCCGGGACCTGGTCGCGATGGAGTACTGGATCACGTCCTGCATCCCCCGGGATGAAACAAAGGCCCTGAGCCCCTGCACAAGATCGGCGCTGGAGCTTGCCGGAACTGACCTGAGCGCGACCTCCAGGTAGGCCTTGAACAGGGCGTCGTCAAAGGCCGATTTTTCCGCCACGGACACGTCGCTGCCGGTAAGCGCGCTCATGCCCGTGGTGGTCAGAGAGACTTCGGCGTGTGCAGGAAAAAGGCTGAACAGGACCAGCCAGAGAACCCCGCACGCGAAGAATCGGGAAGGGCTCATCCTGCAAGGAAGTCCTTCAGCTTGGAGTTCACCTCTGCTGGTTCGATCCGTCCAACTGCGTGTTTGTAGATGAGGATAGGCTTCTCCGTCTGGATGAGTATGCAGAAGGGATCGAAGCTTTTCACAAAACCCTCGACCTTGGTGTTGTCCACGAGGGTCACGATGATGGGAACCCGTTCCTTGCGTGCCTGGTTGAGGAACTGGTCCTGTACATTAAATACAACCTTACCCATTGCAACCTCCTTGCGGCGAAAGCTCATTTGACTATTCCAATCTTTTTTGTATTGTACAGCATAGCGCGGAACACCCTTGTGTTCATATGAATATTAATCATAAAGATCTTTTGATCAAGTCTTTTTTGTGTTAAATCACGATTTTTATATGGAAAGGTTGCTTTGATGGGCAGAGGGTGAAATTCATGGACCCCGTGACCGACGACCCGAAGGTGCGGGCGGATGAACTCCGCCGTCTTATTCATCACCACAACCACCGATACTATGTCCTCGATTCGCCTGAGATCACGGACCACGAGTACGACCGGCTCATGCGGGAGCTCATGGAGCTCGAGGAAAGAAACCCGGAGATCCGGACGATAGACTCTCCCACGCGCCGCGTGGGCGGCGAGCCCCTGAAGGAGTTCCGTCCCTTCCTGCACCGCACGCCCCTGCTGAGCATGGACAATGCCATGGACAGGGGCGAGGTGGACGCCTTCCACGAACGGGTCTGCCGGTGGCTGCAGAAGGACGGGATCACTTACTGCTGCGAGCCGAAGTTCGACGGGCTCGCAGTGGAGCTCGTCTACGAGGGAGGGCGTTTCGTCCGGGGCGGTACCCGGGGGGACGGGTCCACCGGGGAGGACGTCACCCTGAATCTCGGGACCGTGGGGAGCATCCCCCTGGCGCTGCGGGGCGAAAGCGTCCCCGACTTCCTGGAGGTGAGGGGTGAGGTGGTCATGTTCCGGAAGGAATTCCATCGCCTCAACAAGGAGCGGTTGGAACTCGGCGAGCAGCTCTTCGCCAATCCCCGGAACGCGGCAGCCGGGTCCCTTCGGCAACTCGACCCGAAGGTGACCGCTTCCAGGGCACTGGTGTTCTTCGCCTACGGCGTCTCCGATGCAGCGCAGCTGGGGATGTATTCCCAGTACGATACCCTCTCCCTGCTCGGTGAGCTGGGCTTCAGGGTCAACCCTGATCGGAGGCGCTGCCGCAGCGTGGAGGAGATCTGGGCCTTCAGCCGGGAGCTGCAGGAAAGGCGGGATGCCCTCCCCTACGAGATCGACGGCGTGGTGATCAAGGTGGATTCCATCGTGGACCAGGAGACCCTGGGCGTGAAGTCCCGTTCCCCCCGCTGGGCTGTGGCCCTCAAGTTCCCACCCGTCCAGGCCACCACCGTGCTGCGAGGGATCGGCCTCCAGGTGGGCCGCACCGGCGTGGTTACCCCGGTGGCCCTGCTCGAGCCGGTCAAAGTGGGGGGGGTCACGGTGAGCAGGGCAACCCTGCACAACGTGGACGAGGTGTTGCGCAAGGACTTGCGCGAGGGTGACACGGTCATCGTGCAGCGCGCGGGCGACGTGATCCCCGAGGTGGTGGGCCCGGTGCGCGCAGCCCGGCCCGAAGGGGCCCTGCCCTTTGCCATGCCGGATAACTGCCCTGTGTGCGGATCCACCCTTTCCAGGGAGAGCGCCCAGCACCGGTGCGTGAACATCTCCTGCCCCGCGGTTGTCAGGGCCAGGATCTTCCACTTCGCGTCCAAGGAGGCCCTGGACATTGAGGGACTGGGCAGGAAGATCATCCACCAGCTCGTGGAGCGGGGGCTCGTGCGTGACGTCTCGGACCTCTACCGCCTCACCAGGGACGACCTCATGAGCCTGGAAGGATTCGCGGAAATCTCTTCTTCCAACCTCCATGCCGCCATCCAGGCGAGCAGGACCACCACCCTGGAGCGGTTCATCCATGCCCTGGGCATCCCCCAGGTGGGCATCGTTGCCGCAAGGGACCTTGCCAGGCGGTTCCGGGGGCTGGATGCGCTCATGCACGCCGGGGAGGACGAGCTCACGGCCATCCCCAGGATCGGCCCCGAGATGGCCCGGTCGATCAGGACCTTCTTCGAAGCCCCGGAAAACTGCCAGGTCATACAACGGTTGAAGGAACACGGCCTGACCCTGCAGGGGCCGTCGGATCAGCCGATCCGGCAAACGGCACTGACAGGCCTGAGCATCTGCTTCACCGGGACGCTCACGTCCATGGCCCGGAACGATGCAAAGGCACGGGCCCAGGCCGCCGGAGCCAGGGTCGTGGATTCCGTGGGCAGGAAGCTGGACATCCTCGTGGCCGGGGCTGACCCAGGGTCCAAGCTGGACAAGGCCCGATCCCTGGGTGTACGGATACTGACTGAAGAGGAGTTCCTGATGCTCCTCAAGGAGGCGTGAGCCCATGAAGGCTCTTCACCTGATGATACACGGCAGGGTTCAGGGCGTGTGGTTCCGTGCATCAACCCAGGAGGCCGCGCACACGCTCAAGATCAGGGGGTGGGTGCGCAATGCCCCGGACGGATCCGTGGAGGCCCATATCCAGGGCGATGACCGCGCAGTGGAGGAGATGGTCGCCTGGTGCCGCACAGGCCCCCCTGGCGCCCGCGTGGATGCGGTGGACATCCACGAAACAAACCCGGTGGAGGAATACAGGTCCTTCACCATACGCTATTACTGAGGGCGCATCGCCGTCATTTCATACTTGCATCGCGGGCAGCATTCATATAAGAAGGGTTCGCTCCTTGCTCCTCAAAGGGGGGCTACAAACCATAAGGAGGGATCCATGAATCTCTACGAGATCATGTTCATCCTCAGCCCGGACATGGGCGAGGAAGAACGGGAAAAGTTCATCTCCCGCCTCAACGGCACCATCACCAGGAACAAGGGTGAAGTCATCCGGCTCAACGATCTTGGGATAAAGTCCATGACCTACAAGATCAAGAAGAAGTCGCGGGGCCAGTACGTCCTCCTGTACCTTGAAGGACCGGGCGCCATGGTGGCCGAGATCGAGCGCATGCTGCGGATCGACGAGAACGTCATCAGGTTCGTGGTGGTGAAGCTCGACAGGCACGTAACCCGCCAGGACCTCGAGCCCAAGGCAGAGCCGGCCCCGGCCCAGGCGGAACCGACTACCCAGAACGAAGAAGTGGGAGCCTAACATGCAGGAAAGATCTCCGAGACCCCAGTCAAACCCCAGGAACAAGCCGTACTTCAAGAGGAAGACATGCAGGTTCTGTGAAGACAAGGCCCTGCCCATAGACTATAAGGCGCCCCACGTGCTCAAGGACTTCATAACAGAGCGCGGCAAGATCCTCCCCCGGAGGATCACCGGGACCTGTTCCTTCCATCAGAAGAAGCTGGCGGCTGAAATTAAGCGGGCCAGGATCATGGCTCTGCTCCCCTTCACCGTTCACGACTAGGGACATGCCCCACGCGAGCGGAGGCGGGATGACCCGGTGGACCGTCACAGGGGTCTTCCTGCTCTACTCCATTCTCATCGTGGCAGCGACAGAGGTCCTTATGCCCGCAGCACTGCTGTACCCTGCAGCATACTGGTTCTACGCCCGGCGGGAAACGTTCCCCCGCAGTGCTCTTCTTGCGTGCCTGCCCCTGGGCCTGGCCGTTGTTCCGGCCTGTGCTGCCGGTGCCGTGCTGTATGGCGTGCTCATCGTTCTCGCCCTTTCCATGCGGCTCTTCATCAGCAGAGGGAGTCCCGCCCTTGCCGTGGCGGTACCGGCAGGACTGGTCTTCGTCCTCGTCATGGCGGCGATCTTCTCTGCTGCGCAGGAACAGGGGGTTGCGGTGACCACGGTCGTGTCGGGGTGGGCCGATAGCGTGGTGAGCGAGTCCACCCGCGCATCCGCCGGGGTGTTCTCCGGAAAGGAGTTGAGCGATTTCCAGGACATGCTCGCCCTGGTACGGGACCGGATCGTCATGCTCTTCCCGGCCCTGATGCTCACGGGCGCCGCTTTCGTGCTGTGGCTCAACCTGCTCATCATTGCGGTCAAGGGAAGGGCTGCACGCCTGGGCGAGTGGCGCTCGCCCGAGGTCATGATCGGCCTCTTCATCCTGGCGGGCCTGCTCACCATAGTGCCCATGCAAGGCGTTTCCACGGTGGGGGTGAACCTCCTGATCGTGGTGGGCCAGGTATATTTCTTCCAGGGCATCGCCATCGTTTCGGTCTTCATGGCCGAGCGCGGATGGCCGCTGCTGATCCGGTGGCCCCTTTACATACTGATCGTGATACAGATATATATTATGGTCATAGTGGCCGGGCTCGGACTCTTCGACGCCTGGTTCGATTTTCGAAAAAGGATACGAACACCAAAAGGAGACATACGATGAAAGTGGTACTCTTGGAGACGATCGAAGGCCTGGGCAGCGTGGGCCAGGAGGTGAAGGTGAAAGACGGGTATGCCCGGAACTTCCTGGTACCGAAAGGCCTTGCCCTCCTGGCGACCGACTCGAACCTCAAGGCGTTCAAGGACAAGATCCAGGCGCGCATCCGGTCAGAGGCAAAATCACGTGATCACGCCATGAAACTCGCCGAGGAGATCTCGTCCGCCGTTCTCACCTTCACCGTGAAGACGGGGCAGGAGGGCAAGCTGTTCGGGTCCGTCACCAGCAACGACATCTTCGATGCCCTGGTGGGCAAGGGGTTCGAGGTGGACAAGAAGAAGATCCACCTCAGCGAGCCCATCCGTCACGTGGGGACCCACGAGGTGGCGGTACGGCTGTTCCCCGAGGTTACGGCGCACGTGAAAGTGGAGGTGGTTGCAGAACCACAGGGCGAGTAAGATGGATACACCGCCGCTCTCCCTTCCCCACAACAGGGAAGCAGAAGAATGCATCCTCGGCGGCATTCTCATGGAGAACTCATCACTGGATGCCGTAACGGAGATCCTGTCTCCGGACGACTTCTATGCGGAGCGCAACCGCATCCTCTTCGCCGAGATGCTCCGCCTCATGGACAAGGGGCTGCCCATAGACCTGATCTCGCTCACCGAGTCGGTGGAGCAGCAGGGGAAGCTCGACAAGGTGGGCGGAGCATCCTACATCTCGCAGCTGGCTGACAACGTACCCACCTCAGCCAATATAGAGTACTATGCCAGGCTTGTCAGGGACAAGGCGGTGCTGCGCTCCCTCATCACCGGGGCGGGAGACATCATCAAGCTCGCCAGGACGCCTTCGGGGGATGTTTCCGACGTGCTGGAGATCTCCGAGCAGATTGTCTATGCCATCAACAAGCAGGTGAAGGACAAGCGGGGCGGCCTCATGCGCATCGGGGTGCCGCTGAACGACCTCTACCGCAACCTCAGCCGCATGGCCAAGGGCGAGATCGACCAGGGCGTGGTTCCCACCGGGTTCGGCGATCTGGACAACCAGCTCCTGGGAGGGCTGCACAAGTCTGACCTGGTGATCGTCGCCGGCAGGCCTTCCATGGGGAAGACGTCCTTTGCCATGAACATCGCCCAGTACGTGTCCGTGGTGGAGCAACTCCCGGTGGCGGTCTTTTCCCTGGAGATGGGGATCGACCAGCTGGCGCTCCGCATGCTTGCCAGTGAGGCATGGATCAACCAGTCGTACGTGCGCTCCGCCGCATCGCTGTCCATGCTCAGGAAAGAGGACTGGAGCAAGCTGCTGGACGCCTCGGGCAAACTCAATGACTCACCGCTCTACATCGACGACACGCCGGGCATCTCCCCCATGGAGATCAGGGCGAAGATCCGCAGACTCGTGTCCCAGGTGGACGTGCGCATGCTGGTGGTGGACTACCTCCAGCTCATGACGCTGAAGACCAGGACCGACTCGCGCGAGCAGGAGATCTCCGAGATATCCCGGACGCTAAAGGCCATTGCAAAGGAGTTCAACATCCCGGTCATCGCCATCAGCCAGCTGAACCGGAGGGTGGAGGAGCGCGGGGACAAGAGGCCCATGATGTCGGACCTGAGGGAGTCGGGCGCCATCGAGCAGGATGCCGACGTCATATGCTTCATCTACCGGGACGAGGTCTACAATCCCGACAGCCAGGAGAAGGGCATAGCCGAGATCATCATCGCAAAGCACCGTAACGGACCCACCGGTACGATCAAACTCGCCTGGCTCCCCGAGTATACCAAATTCTGGGAGCTCGACGCCCGCCGCTGAGAAGCCTTACTGCCGCCCCTGGAAGATCCTGCGGACTAGAACCTCTTCCTCCGGATCGGGTACTCGTGCCCGATGTGCAGGTCCTCGGCCAGGATTGAGCGCTGCTTCCCGATGGCATCACGTATCCTCTGGAGGGAGCGCATCTCGATCTGCCGCACCCGTTCCCTGGTCACCCCGATCTGCACCGCGATGTCCTTGAGTGTTGCGGGCGGATCGCTGAAGAAACGCTTCTCGATGATGTACACCTCACGCTTGCTCAGGATGGGGGGATCGCACCGGAGGAGTCCCAGCAGATACGCGTGCCGCTCCTTGTGAGAGTAGAAGTCGTCCTGGTCGGGCCCTTCGTAGAGCAGGTGGTCCATCAGGCATTCCTCGTGCTCCGATTCGCTCGGAATGGTGCTGTCCAGGGATATCAGCCCCTTGGCGTGGGTGAGCCTGCCCGTGTGGACCTGGTAGCTCTTATGGATGAAGTTCTTGATGTAGGCCTTGATCCACCATATGGCATAGCAGATGAAGCGCACCCCCATGTCCGGATCGAAGCGGGTCAGCGCCTTGACCAGCCCCATGTTGCCCTCCTGCACGATCTCCAGCGGCCCGTAGCCGAGGTGAAAATACGGCTGGGCGATCTTCACCACGAACCGAAGGTTCGAGGTGATGATCTTCTTGCCCGAGTCGATGTCGCCCTGCTTGTACTTCCGTGCCAGGTCGTGCTCTTCCTCGGGCGTGAGGAGGGAGTAGTCTTTGATCTTCCGGGTGTAGTTCTCGAAATCCGAAGACGGATATCTGCTCCCCATAGACCCTCCCGAAAATGGGATAGTTCACGATACCTCTTATCTTTCACAAAAGTCAACAAAAAATTGCAGAGAATCGGAGATGCTTTCAATAATGTGGAAAAACAAGCGCTTGAACGAGGTTAAGAATGCATTATAAAATATAAATTACACACAATGAGTGCTCATTCATTTTTCTCCCCTGTCTGCACCACGCTGTTCAGGGCCAGCTTCTTCCTGTGTTGTCGGATATAGATGAAAAATACAACCGTCATCACCGCGAGCACGCCGATGAGGGCGTGCCGGGAATACCGCATCACCAGTTCCATGTTGTCGCCCACGAACTTCCCGATGTATGCCAGGATGGTCACCCAGATGGCGGATCCCAGCGCGGTGTACCCGCAGAAGTGCCAGAGGTTCATGCGGGCGAGCCCGGCGGGGAAGGAGATGAAGTGGCGTAGTCCCGGTATGAGCCTGCCGGTAAAGGTGCTGATCTCCCCGTGGGTGATGAAAAAGGCGTTCACCTTTTCGAACCGGTGCGGGGGAAAGAGTATGTACTTGCCGTACCGCATGAGCAGCGGCCTGCCGAGCCACAGCGCGAGCACGTAGTTGAAGAGCGCGCCCAGGATGCTCCCCGCCACGCCGCACAGGATCACCGCGAGCATGTTCATGTCGCCCCTGGAAACCAGATACCCGGCCGGGGGGATGACCACCTCGCTGGGGATGGGGACAAAGGTGCTCTCCAGAAACATGAGCACCGCAATGCCGGGGTATCCCAGCTGACCTATCTTTTCCACGAGCCACAGGATGATCTCTTCCATCATCCCATCATATAGCACCGGGGAAGTCATTGCAATAAATCACCCTGGAGGGTAAAGGACCCTTGTTCGGGAGAGGCTTGAAAGACAACTGAGGCCGGAGTGCATGTCGAACTGGGCAGGTGAGCTGAAGATCGATTCCATGGCGTATGGCGGGAGGGGCGTCGGCAGGAGGGCTGACGGCAAGGTTGTCTTCGTCCCGCTGGTCATCCCGGGGGAATTCGTGCGGGTGAGCACGGTCCGTGAGCACCGGGGGTACGTGGATGCACGCCTGGATGAGGTCATCGAGGCATCCCCCGGGAGGGTCCAGCCGGGATGCCGCCACTTCCCCGCATGCGGAGGGTGTGACTGGCAGCACATGGCGTACGACCTCCAGGTCATGGCCAAGGACGCCATCCTGCAGGAACAGATCGAGGCGAAAGGGATCGTGCCGGCCAGGCTGGAGGAACCCGTTGCTTCACCCAGGGCCATGGGCTACCGGTGCCATGCGACGTTGCGATGCGCTCGGTCGGGCGCTTTCCAGGCAGGCTTCTTTTCCAAGCTGTCCCATACCCTTGTGCCCGTCGAGCAATGCCCGGTGCTGAACGACACCTGCAACGAAACACTCCACCAGTTGAGGGTGTTCTTCACGAGACATCCCTGGGCCGGGATAGTCGATCTCGAGATCCATGCGCCCGGGGAGGGCGCCCTGCTCCGCCTCGGTTTCCGCCGGCCGTCTGTGAAGACCGACCGTGAACGACTGCATGCCCTGCACCAGGGCCTGGGCCTGCAGGGGCTTTCCGCGGTATTCTCCGGCGGGAGGCACTCCGAGTATGTCCTGGGCGGGGAGTACTGCTGCTACGAGGTGCTTGCCTCGGGAAAAATCCTGCAGCTGAGAAGCGGGTTCGGCGCCTTCATCCAGGCGAACATGGCAGTGAACCAGTCCCTGGTGGCGCACGTGTGTGACGCCCTGTCAGGGTCGGAAGACATTCTCGATCTCTACAGCGGCTCAGGCAACTTCGGCATCCCCCTGTCGCTGTGCGCCGGAAGAGTCTTGGCCGTGGAGCACGACGACCTGCTGGTGGAAGCCGGCAGGGCCGCTGCCCGGGACAACGGCAGAGACAACCTTCGCTTCCTGAGAGAAGGCGTTTCCAAAACGGTGCAGCGCCTCGAGAAGCAGGGAAGGCGCTTCCATGCGGTGGTGCTGGACCCTCCGCGGGAAGGGGTGAGGGGGATCCTGCCCGGCATCGTGCGCCTGCAGCCCCAAAAGATAGCCTACATCTCCTGCAACCCCAGCACCCTCGCAAGAGACCTGGCTCAGCTTGCGGCAGGGGGATACAGGGTGGTATCGCTGAGGCTCTTCGACATGTTCCCCCAGACCTTCCACATCGAGTCCGTGGCGGTGCTGGAAAGGGTCTAGAAACAGATCACCGCCCCTGACCCGGGAGGTTTTTCATCTGGACAAAGGACGAAACCGGCCTGTATATGGTGCATGATGAATGTTGGGCTCGTTTGCAAAGAGGGCAATTCCGAGGCCCTTGCACTGTCCGCTCGGGTGTTCCAGTGGATGCGGGACAATGCGGTGCCCTGCCTCATGGAGGACCACCTCTCAGCCCATCTCAGTGAGGGAAGGACTCTCGATGTCTGGAGGAATGCGGACATCCTGGTGGTGGTGGGCGGAGACGGCACCATCCTGCGGGCCGTCCGGATGTCCATTCCCCGCAGGATTCCCATCCTGGGGATCCACATGGGGTATCTCGGCTTCCTCAGCGAGGTGACGGAAAACGAGTTCGTCAAGGCCCTCGAGGACATGAAGGCTGGCAGATACACCCTGGACGAGCGCACCATGCTGGAGGTGAGCCTCCACCGGGGGGACACCGTGGTGGCTTCCCAGTCCGTGCTGAACGACCTGGTCATCAACAAGGGTGCCCTGGCTCGGATCATCGACATAGAGGTCTGGACCGACAACGCCTTCATCACCGCGTACCGGGCGGACGGCCTCATCGTGTCCACCCCCACCGGTTCCACCGCCTACAACCTGGCCGCCGGGGGGCCCATCGTGCATCCCCACGTGGGCGCCCTCATCCTGAACCCCATCTGCCCCCACGTGCTTTCCAACAGGAGCATCGTGCTGCCGGATTCCCAGGAGGTGATCGTGGTGGTGAAGTCGGGCAGGGAATCCGACCGCATCTATCTCACCCTGGATGGCCAGATGGGGTATCCGCTCCTTGCTGACGACCGGATCCGGGTGAGACGGGGAGCCATGAGGGCCGTCATGGTGCGATTCCCCCAGAGGACCTACTTCGAGATCCTCCGCAGCAAGCTGAAGTGGCAGGAGCGATGATCGAGTTTCTCAGGATCTCTTCCATGGCGATCTTCGACGAGATCGAGGTGGAGTTTGCCCGCGGTCTCAACTGCATTACAGGAGAGACCGGAGCGGGGAAGTCCCTCATCCTCGACGCCCTGACCCTGCTCATGGGGGCACGGGCGGGCCGCGAACTGGTGCGGCCCGGAAGCGAAAAGACCACCATAGAGGCCCTGGTGAGCGTATCCGGCCGTGAGACGGTGCTCAGGCGCGAGATCTTTGCCACCGGGGGCAACCGCTGCTACGTGGACAACAGGCTCACCACCGCAGCCGGCCTGGCCGAGGTGTCCTCCGGGATCATCCACATCTACGGCCAGCACGAGTACCAGGACCTCCTGAACCCGAGGCAGCACATGAAGATCCTGGAGGACTATGCCGGCATCAGCCGGGACCGGGTGGAGCGGTGCCATGACGACTACACCCGGGCCCGGGAGCGGCTCGAGACCCTCCAGGCGCAGATAAGGGCCGCAGCAGACGAGCGTGAGTATCTCGAACACTGCATGGAGGAGCTCGATGCCATGCCCCTGGAGGAGGGGCTGGAAGACCGTCTCAGCGCCGAGCTGCAGACGGTCCGCAGGGCCGCGGAGCTCAGGGATTCGGCCCTGGCGCTGGTGGATATGATCTACTCCGGCACCCCGTCCATGAACGACCTGGGCGGACAGGCGCGCCAGCTGCTCTCCCGCATCGCCCATTACGACCACGAACTCGAACCGCTCGTACAGGGCATGGAAGGCATCATGGCCCAGCTCGGAGAGATCGATGCCGGGCTCAGGCGCAGGATGGACGCCTATGAGATCGACCCCGGGCACGCCCAACAGCTTGAGGAGCGGCTCCATGCCCTGCGCGACCTGAAGCGGAAGCACCGCACAGACGAGGCGGGCCTGATCCGGCTCGGGACGGAGATCGGCCAGAAACTCGCCATGCTGGACGCATCCGAGCAGAGCACCATCTCCGCCAGGGCCCTGGTGGACGAGACCCTGAAACGATACCGGGAGGCGCTCAGGACGTTCCTGGAGGCGCGGGCCCGTGCGGCGACGAAACTGTGCAGGGCCATCACCAAAGACCTTGCCGAGCTCGGCATGCCGGGCACCGACTTCCGGGTGGAGCAGCCCGGGCCCAAGGACCTCGACGGGATATCCCTCGAGCAGGACGCGCGGGCTGCGGCGCCCGGCGCGCTGCTCAAGGGCGAGTTCCTCGTCTCCACCAATGTGGGACAGAACGTGCTCCCCCTTGCCAGGATCGCCTCGGGCGGCGAACTGAGCCGGATCATGCTGGCCATAAAGGCCAGGCAGAACACCTCCACCGAGGCCACCCTCATCTTCGACGAGGTGGATGCGGGCATCAGCGGGCAGACCGCCATCGCCATCGCGGCGAAGCTGAAGGACCTGTCCCTGAACGCCCAGGCCATCGTGGTGACACATCTGCACCAGGTGGCCTCCGTTGCAGACGCACACTTCGTCATCACCAAGACCGTCCGGGGCAGGACCACCTCGTCCACCCTGGGACGCCTCACCGGGTCGGACCGGGTCATGGAACTCGCCCGGATGATGGGGGGCGATTCGCCGAGCCTCACCGTGATCGAACATGCCCGCGAATTGGTGGGCGCCCATGAGGCCGGACGCCCCAGGGAACACTAGGGGATCATTTATATTTGACTTTTCAGGGTTTCAATGGTCTATGGAGGGAAACCAGCAGGGACAGCAAGGGAGCCATGATACGAAAACCTTCCATTGCCGAGGCGGAGCAGATAAAGGGCCTCATCGACCCCTTCGTGAAGGAGGGACTGCTCCTCCCGAGATCACTCCATTCCCTGTATACCACCATCAGGGACTTCTGGGTGGATTGCTCCGATGAAGGGAACGAAGAACTCACCGGATGCGGCGCCCTGCACATCTCCTGGGCCGATCTGGCGGAGATACGCACCCTTGCCGTGAGGAAGGACCTCCAGGGCAGGGGGAACGGGAGGGCCCTGGTACAGGCATGCCTCGATGAGGCCAGGAGACTCGGCGTGCACAGGGTGTTCACCCTCACCTTCGCGCCGGAGTTCTTCAGGAAGGTCGGGTTCATCGAGGTGGACAAGGCCACGCTGCCCAACAAGATCTGGGCCGACTGCATCCACTGCCAGTATTTTCCCGACTGCCGTGAGATCGCACTGATCCGCGACCTGTAGAGGTATCCATGCACGTGTCCGAGACCATGGAAAAGGCATCCGCGCTCTTGATCAGGAGGTCCATCAGCGACTTCGAGGTGTACGGGATCGCCTCGGACACCATCCGGGCCGAGTCCAAGCACGGCATGGCGGATTTCCTCACCCGTTCCCGGGAGACCGGCATCAGCATCCGGGTGCTCGTGGACGGGGCCATGGGGTTTTCCTACGGGAAAGATGCGGACGATGCCCTCGTCGATGCCGCCCTCACCTCAGCGCGGTACCAGTTCATTGACGGCCACAACCGGTTCCCCGGGGAACCGGGCCTCTATCCCGTGCCACCTGAGCCGGACGGCGACATAGAAGCACTGGATGCGGACGGATGCATACGCAGGGCCGTGCAGCTCGAGGCCACGGCGCGGGACGCGGACCCCAGGGTGGAGCATATCAGGAAGGCCTCCTTCTCCCGCTCGTGCGCAGAGGTCCATGTCCTGAACTCCCACGGCATCCGGTCCGCCCACAGGACCGGGACGGTATCCTGCTCCCTCATGGTGACCCTGAGGCAGGGTGATGACGTGCAGTCCGGGTATGACTTCGACTTCAGCCACACCCTGGCCGGGTTCGACGTGGACAGGGTCGCCAGGTCGGCAGTGCAACGCGCGGCCCGCCTCCTCGGGGCTCGCAGGTTCATGACCGCCCGGGTCCCCGTGCTCTTCGACCGGTCGAGCACCGCCGAGATCCTGGAGTTCATTTCGGACGCCTTTCTCGGCGAGAACGTCCTGAAGGGCAAGTCCGCCCTGGCGGACAGGCTTGGCACACGGTGCTTCTCCGAGACCGTCACCATCGCCGACAACCCCCTGCACCCCCTTTCCGCAGATGCCTGCCCCTTTGACGGCGAAGGAGTGGCCTCCCGAAACACGGTCCTGGTGGCCAACGGAACCGTGCAGGCCTTTCTCTACGACACCTACTGGGCCGGGTGCGCCGGAACCGTCTCCACCGGGAATTCCGTGAGGGGAGGGTACCGGTCGTGGCCGACCCTGGGCATACGCCATTTCTGTCTGGAACCCTGCAGTGAGCAGATCTCCAGGGTGCTTGAGGATCTGCCCATGGTGCTCAAAGTCACGGACATCATGGGCATGCACACGGCAAACCCCATCACCGGGGAGCTCTCCGTGGGAATCAACGGCATCGTGCTCGAAAAGGGCGTGCAGGCCTATCCGGTGCGCGAGGCGGCGCTGTCGGGGAACATCTACGAGATGCTGGGCAGGGTCATGGCGGTGGGCGATGAGCCGCGGGCATTCGGGCACGTGCTCTGCCCGTCGATTCTCATCGACCAGGTGGACATCAGCTCCCAGTGACATTCACGCACCCACGCTGACGGCCGGGGCAAGATACCGGTTGAAAAGGGGGGGGGCGCTGTTCTATGGTGCTCCCCGGGAACGACCCATCACGAAAAGACAGGGACCAGCGAAGATGATTGGATGGCTGATCAAGATATTCGGATCGAAGAACGAGCGTGAGCTCAAGCGGCTTGCGCCCATGGTAGACAGGATCAACTCCCTGGAGGATGCCATGCGTGCCAGGAGCGACGCGGAGCTCAAGGCCATGACGCCCGCATTCAGGGACAGGATCGACGCGGGTGCAAGCCTGGAAGAACTGCTCCCCGAGGCCTTCGCCACGGTGCGCGAGGTGTCCCGCCGCACGCTGGGCATGCGGCCCTTCGACGTGCAGCTCCTGGGCGGCATGGTGCTCCACGAGGGCAAGATCGCCGAGATGAAGACCGGCGAGGGCAAGACCCTGGTGGCCACCATGCCCGTGTACCTGAACGCGCTTGCGGGCAGGGGGGTGCACGTGGTCACGGTGAACGACTACCTGGCCCGCAGGGACGCGGAGTGGATGGGCGCGATCTACAAGTTCCTGGGCCTGGAGGTGGGGGTCATCGTGCACGGTCTGGACGATGTGCAGCGCAAGAAGAACTACCGGGCCGACATCACCTACGGTACCAACAACGAGTTCGGCTTCGACTTCCTGCGGGACAACATGAAGTTCTCCCTGCAGGACTACGTGCAGAGGGATTTCTACTACGCCATCGTGGACGAGGTGGACTCCATCCTCATCGACGAGGCGCGCACCCCGCTCATCATCTCGGGTCCTGCCGAGGAGTCCACGTCCAAGTACTACGACGCCAACAACGCGGTTATCGACCTCCTGCGACGGGCCAACGCGGAAGACATGTACACCAAGGACGAGAAGGCCAACAGCGTCATGCTCACCGAGGAGGGCATCGAGTTCCTCCAGAAACGCCTCGGCAAGGCCAATCTCTACGACCCGGGCGAGTTCGAGACCGTGCACCACCTCAACCAGGCGCTCCGGGCGCACCTGCTCTTCTCCCGGGACATCCACTACGTGGTGAAGGACGCCGAGGTGGTCATCGTGGACGAGTTCACGGGAAGGCTCATGCCCGGCAGGCGCTATTCCGAGGGCCTGCACCAGGCCCTGGAGGCCAAGGAGGGCGTGAAGGTGGCCAACGAGAACCAGACGCTCGCCTCCATCACCTTCCAGAACTACTTCCGCATGTACGAGAAGCTCGCGGGCATGACCGGCACCGCTGAGACCGAGGCGCTGGAGTTCAAGAACATCTACGGCCTCGAGGTGATGGTGATCCCGCCGAACCTGACCATGATCAGGAAAGACCACCCGGACGTGATCTACAAGACGGAGAAGGAGAAGTACAAGGCCGTTGTCGAGCAGATCGCGGCGTGCGCGGAAAAGGGCCAGCCTGTCTTGGTGGGAACGAGCTCCATCGAGAACTCGGAAAAGGTTTCTGCACTCCTGAAACGCAGGGGCATAACCCACAATGTACTGAATGCCAAACACCACGAGCGGGAGGCGGAGATCGTTGCCCAGGCCGGCAGGAAGGGTGCGGTCACCATTGCCACAAACATGGCGGGCAGGGGCACGGACATCAAGCTCGGCGGAAATCCCGAATTCCTGGCAAAGCAGCGGATGAGCCCCGAGGACGAGGGGTACGCGGAAATCCTCAATAAATACATAGCACAGACCGAGATGGAGCACCAGGAGGTGGTGGCCCTCGGGGGGCTGTTCATCCTTGGCACCGAGCGGCACGAGAGCAGGCGCATCGACAACCAGCTCCGGGGACGCTCGGGCAGGCAGGGCGACCCGGGCGAGTCGCGGTTCTACCTGAGTTTGGAGGACAACCTCATGCGCATCTTCGGGTCCGAGCGCATCGCCATGATCATGGACAAGCTCGGTGTGGAGGAGGACGAACCCATCGAGCACAAGCTCATCAGCAAGAGCATCGAGGGTGCGCAGAAGAAGGTGGAAGGAAGGAACTTCGAGATCCGCAAACACCTCCTGGAATACGACGATGTGATGAACAAACAGCGCGAGGTCATCTATGACCAGCGCAAACGGATCCTGTCGGAGGAGAACCTCAGGGGTTTCGTGGAGGAGATGCTGGACGAGGTGCTGGACGACGCCATCGAGACCTACATCCCCCGGAAGGGGTCCCTGGAGCAATGGGACGTGGAGGGGTTCAGGAACTGGCTGAGGAACACCCTGGATATCGGCATGGACATCCAGGCCGGCAAGGGCACGAACCGGGATGAGCTGTACGAGACCATCCGTACCACCATCATGGCCCACTACGACAAGCGCGAACAGGAATTCTCCCCCGAGGTGATGCGCATGGTGGAGCGGCATTTCCTGCTGCTCACCCTGGACACCCTCTGGAAGGACCACCTCCTGTCCATGGACCACCTCAAGGACGGCATCGGGCTGAGGGGGTACGGCCAGAAGAACCCCCTGCGCGAGTACCAGCGGGAGGGCTTCGACCTGTTCATGAACACCCTGACCAGGGTCCGAGAGCTTTCCCTGGAACGGCTCTTCAAGGTGCAGATCCAGCGCCAGGAGGACGTGGAGAAGGTCTCCCAGCAGGAGCGCAGACAGCGGATGCACATGGGACGGGGACCGGGTGAGAAACCGCCCACCGTGAAACGGGACGGCAGGAAGGTGGGCAGGAACGACCCGTGCCCCTGCGGATCGGGCAAGAAGTACAAGCAGTGCTGCGGGGCACAGGCGTGATACCGAAAGGATTCAGTTTCTCCGCCATCAATGCGGGCATCAAGTCCAGGGAGTACAAGGGCCTCGACCTGGGGCTCATCGCCTGTTCCACCGATGCCGTACTCTCCGGGGTCTTCACGAGGAACCTGGTGAAGGCGGCGCCGGTGATCATCGGCATGGAGCAGGTGAAGAAGGGATCCGCCAGGGCGGTGCTGGCCAATGCCGGCAACGCGAACGCCTGCACCGGGCAGATGGGTATCGCGGACGCAAGGTCCATGATGGAGGCCGTGGCCCGGGAACTCAAGGTGAGATCCGAGGAGGTGGTACCCATGTCCACGGGCACCATCGGGGTGAGCATGCCCACGGAGCGGATCATCCCCGAGATCCCTCGCCTGGTAAAGGGTCTGTGCGCAGACCCGGGATGCTTTGCCAGGGCCATCATGACCACGGACACGGTGCCCAAGATGGCGGCCAGGCGGGTAGGGGAGGCATGCGTGCTGGGCTTCGCCAAGGGGGCCGGCATGATCGCCCCGAACATGGCCACCACCCTGGCCGTTGTGCTCACCGACGCCCTCGTTGACAAGCAAGAGCTTGATAATATTATAAAAACATCCATCAGCAGCACCTTCAACGCCATCACCATCGACGGCGACATGTCCACCAACGACACGCTCGTCGCCCTGGCATCGGGCCTGGTGGAGGCCGATCCCCTCGAGCTTCGGTATGCAGTGAACAGCGTGATCGAGGAGCTGGCCCTCATGATCGTCAAAGACGGCGAAGGGGCCACCAAGTTCGTCACCGTGAAGGTGTCCGGAACGAGCAATGACCGGGACGCCAGGATCGTGGCCATGGCAGTGGCCAACTCGCTCCTGGTGAAGACAGCGCTCTTCGGCGCCGACCCAAACTGGGGCCGCATCGTGGCCGCGGTGGGTTACTCGGGCATCCCCGTCGAGCCAAGGGACATCGCGGTGAAGATACAGGGCCTCGACGTGGTGGAGGGAGGCGTGCAATCCAGGTCCTTCACCGAGTCGTCGCTGCACGAGGCACTGAAAGGCAGCAAGATCACCATCGAGATCGTCGCGGGACCCGGACAGGGACGGTTCACCGTGTGGACCACGGACCTGTCCTACAAGTACGTGGAGATCAATGCCCAGTACCGAACCTGAACAGGGCGGTCTTGATCCTCTTTCTTTACCCATACTGCGATGAAGAGCTGAAGGCCCATCCACACCAATATGACCGATAATATATGTTATGTTAAAAAATAGACACAGGTAATCCCGGCCGCCTTCATGCGAAGCGTTCGCGTCTCCTCCCGTTCTCTGCATGCAGAAATCATCGCTCCTGTGACAGAAAGGCCCACAGTACAGTGGTGAGGGATGATGGAACACCTTGACTGAGTACGAAAAATGCACTGTGGTGCAAATGGTGCGGTTTTGCCTGTAAAACAGCTCCCAGAGCCGGAATGAAAGGATATGGAGAAAGACATACCAACGTCCGTGGGGGATATGGTACTATCCGCTGAGCAGGGATGCGCAAGACAGGGGAAATTGCCCGTGCCCCTTCCCCTTTGTTTCATTCAAGGAACCAGGGTGTCGGAATGCATGGAACCCGGATACACGAGTATGATGTCGTCATAGCAGGGTGCGGACCCGCAGGTGCCACTGCGGGTGCCCTCCTCGCCCGTTCCGGCGTGAAAGTGGCCCTCGTGGACCGGTGCACGTTCCCCAGGCCCAAGCTCTGCGGCGGTCTGCTGTCAGGAAAGACCATGGCGCTCCTCGGGCATCTGTTCGGTGAAACCCTTGAAACGCTCTCAGCGGGCGGCATCATAGATTTCGTATCCCGGGAGTATTCCATACACTGGAAGAATCGTGCCCTAGTGCGCCAGACCTCGGATGTCCCGTTCATCCTGGTGAAAAGGAACGTCTATGACCGTTTCCTCCTGGAAAAGGCACGATCCGCCGGGGCCGAGATCATGGAGGGGCATGCTCTCACCCGTGTGGATGCAGATGCCGACGAGGTGTTCACATCTCCGGGCATGAGGCTGAAGGCGCGTTTCATCATCGGTGCGGACGGCTGCCACAGCGTGGTGAGGAGATCCTTTCCCATGTATCATGGACGGCATGGGGAATGGTCGGCGAACATGGCCGTGGGCATGGAGGTTGCCATTCCCAGAAACGCTGCCACGCAGGACATGGATCATCCCTGTGTCCACCTGGGGTATCTGGACTGGGGGTATGCATGGGCCTTTCCCAACGCCGACTCCGTCATCGTGGGACTCGGCGGGCTTGTTCATAAAAATAAGCGTAATTTCAAAGATATATTGGCCACGTTCCTCTTCGACCGTGGCCTCATATCCCGTCCTGACGAAGTACTGGGGCTCCATATGCAGGGGCATCCCATACCCTACGGAAATGAGATGCATATTCCAGTGTACAAAGACCTTCTCCTGGTGGGAGATGCTGCAGGCCTTGCGGACCCCATTACCGGTGAAGGGATCTACCAAGCCCAGAAGAGCGCCCAGATGGCTGCGCAGAGCATCCTGCAAGCCCTCGGAACAGGAACACACCCCCTGGCAACCTACCCGTCCCTGCTCAGGAAGGCCCTCCTGGCTGACCTCAGGTATGCACGGGCGCTCAGGGTCATCGTGTTCAGTGCGCTGAAGTTCCTGCCGCCCCGCCTGATCGGCTGCCTGGTGGCCGGTGCACACCGGCGGGCTCTGGGGGTCATCCACGGGACCAGGGGGTACCCGTTCACGATCAGGTTCCCGCAGACACGCCCGGAGAGAGTTTCATGACCTGCATCCGGGCTTCGTTCAGGAGGTATACTCATGAAGGTTTCACAGCACATGGTCTTTGAAACACCCGGAGAACACAACACGAATGACTGCATCGAAGCGGTGCGGCAGTACGTGGGCGAAAATGGACTGACCCCCGTGGTAGTGGCCTCCACCACAGGACGGTCCGCCATTGCCTTCTGCAGGGCGCTGAGGACCTCTCCGGCCCGCATCGTGGTGGTGACCCACAGCGTGGGCTTCAAGGAGCCGAACAGGGACGAGTTCGACCGGGAGGCGCGGAGGTTCCTCGCGGCCGAGGGCGTGCCCGTGCACACGGGAACCATCCTGACCCATTCCCTGGAAAAGTCCTTCATGGACGACTTCCGGGGCGTGTACCCGGGGGCCATCATAGCCGGCGCCCTGCGCAGGTTCGGTGAGGGGGCCAAGGTGGCCGTGGAGATCGTCATGGAGGCCTGCGATGCAGGCCTGATCCCCGAGGATGCAGAGGTCCTGGCCGTGGGCGGTACCGGCTACGGCGCGGACACGGTCCTGCTCGTCAAGGCAAAGCCTTCCAAGCGTTTCCTCAAACTGGAGGTCCTGGACATCCTCGCCCTGCCACGGGGCAGGGTGGCATAGCACCCGGGTGACCCGTCATGGAGGCGGCCTGCCCGGGGCCTCTGCCCAAGGCTCCGGGCTGGATCCGGCTGGCTGCGGGGGCTCCAAGACGGTCGCGCCTGGAGAAGCGGTGAGGGCAACCTCGGGTTGGCCCGTGACACGGACCGTCACGCTGTCCATTGCAGCCCCACCCCTGCCCACCACCGTGATGACGTAGGTGGTTGTTTCCTCCGGGGACACCTCCCTGGCCCCCTGCACCGGCACATCACCGATCCCGTTGTTCACCGATGCGGTTTCGGCATGCTCCGAGGTCCAGGAGAGCCTGGTCACCCTCCCCTGTACGAGTTCGCACGGCTCTGCCGAGATGGTCACCGAGGGCCTCGGGTGAACCGTCACGGTCACCGCTTCCGTCGCCCTGCCCAGGGGGCCTGTTGCCGTGATGGTATAGGTGGTGGTGGCATCGGGCTGCACCACCGTGGATCCACGCGGAGCCACCTCGCCGATGCCATGGTCGATGGTCACCACCTGCGCATGGGACGTGTCCCACTCGAGGAGGGCGGACTGACCCGGTGCCAGGGAATCAGGTCCGGCACGGATATGGGCCAGGACGCAGGGCAGGACATCCACGGCCACGGACTGCGACACCGTGCCGCCCGGTCCCGTGGCGGTGACGGTGTAGCGGGTCGACTCTGATGGTGTAATGAACAGTTCGCCCGACGGCATGACATCGCCGATGCCCTGGTCAATGCTCACCGTGTCGGCGTTGCTGCAAACCCATATGATCGCGGTGGTCTCTCCCGAACGCAGGGTGGCCCGTGCGATGCCCACGTCCACCACGGGCGGCTCATGCACCAGGGCGACGGCCGTTGCCGTGCTGGTCCCGCCCCGGCCTTGAGCCGTCATGGTGATGGTGGTGGTGGACCGGGGATAGATCATGAGCGTTCCTGACGGGCCCACTTCCCCGATGCCGTGGTCCACCACGAGGCTCTGGGCACGCTCCGACTTCCATACGAGGGAGCATGCCTCGCCCGGCAGGACGGCCGCCGGATTGACCTGCACCTCCACCGCAGGTGCCAGGCTCTTCTGCACCACCACCGTGGTGGACGCCGCTGCGATACCCCCGCTGTAGTCCGTCACGGTGAGGGTGAGCCGGTAGGTTCCCTCCCGGGCATAGGTGTGTGTGGGCAGGACCCCGGTGTCATGGTGGCCGTCTCCGAAATCCCACTCATAGGAGAGCTGAGCGCCGTCAGGGTCATGGGAACGGGAGCCGTCCAGGACGATGTGCTCACCCTCCTCTGCGGCATAGGGTCCACCGGGGTCTGCCACAGGGTTCTTGTTGGGGTCGACGAGGTCGTTCACCTCCACGATGAAGGTCTGGGTGGCTGCATACCCCTTCTTGTCCCTCACCCGCACCGTGACCTCGTAGTCGCCTGCGGACTGTGGCAACCACTGGATGAGGCCGGTGCCCTGGTTGATGACCATGCCGTCCTGGGGGTAGTCCAGGGAATATGTCAGCGTATCATCCTGCACGTCCACGGCAAGGACATCGTAGGTGTAGGGCACCCCTGCCTGTGCGGTGGATATGGGGTCTGAGCAGATGACGGGTGCGTGGTTCCACCGGGGGATGACTCCATAGGGACAGGCCGCGCAGATCCTCGAAAAGGACCACTGGCCGCCGGAGAGGCCGGCCACGACGTAGAGGTACGAGGTGTTCGCCGGAGGGGTGTCCGAGTAGACCCGGGTTTCGGGCCCGGCCTGGGCGATCTTCTTCCATGCCGAGGGATTGATTGCCGGCGCGCGATAGATGTCGAAGCGCCGGACATCCGGGACCCGGGGAAGCTCCAGGTCCACCCGGTTCCGCCGGGATTTCGCCCGCAGGGTCAAGGCCGGCTCCACGCTGACATAGCATGTCAGCGGGGTCGACCGCTGCCTGCCGTCAAAGGTGATCAGGGTCAGGGCATGGGTACCCTCGGGGATGAGGACGTCCGGGTTCGGGCCAGAAACCGGGGGCATGGGGCCGAACCAGTCATAGGATACCGGCTCCCCTTCGATGGCATCGAACAGGGTGGTGTCCAGCGGCGTGTCGGATCCCATGGGGAGATTCTTGACAAAGGCGACACGTTCCCCGTCGTCCTGGGGGTGCGCCGATGCGGATGCCATGGATCCCAGGGAGATCAGCACGGTGCCCATCATGATGAGCACAGAGCAGCAGGCGATCACCCCGGCGAACCCCAAGCAGAACAACACGTACAGCGGTAGCCGTGGAAATCCGTGACCCTTGAGTATACCCTCCTCCAAACCGCCCCCGAAGGTGACGGGGGAATGAACAGGATGCTGGCAGAGGTGATGCAAGAATCATACGAGCATGCGGCATGCGGCAAATCAAGGGGTTACCTGAGGGGGGCATGGATTGCCCCTGGTTATGGAGGAAAGGAATGTTCACGGGAAGGGAAATCCCGTTCCATTGCCTCGGGCTCTGCATGAAGCAACTGAAAGAGGGGGGTATGCCAGTAGGACTGGGTCAGCCGGAGCGGTGCATGGTCGTATAATGTCTCACAGGCATGTCAGATCCAGGAGACGAAGATCAGGAGGGAATAAACCACGATGCAGACTGCGAATACTGTTCTCATCCGTGCATGCTCCCCGTGGAGGCTCGGTTTTGTTTGGCGCTCACATATACCCCTTTTTTCGGGTTTGCAAGAATTATTTCGGCACAATGCGGAAAATATCGAGGGGGGAACGAAGAAGAAACCGGTCGCTTCCGCATCGGTGGCGGAAGGGGTGTTTCGGGGGTGTGCACCCTGCCCTAGTTCTTCTTCTTTTCCAAGAGGTCTTTCAGCCTGGCAAAGGGGTTGTGGGTGATGGTATCGGTTTTCTCCTCAGGGAGTTCCCGGTAATCACCCGTTTCCTCGTCATACCTCCCATGCTCGGCGTCGTGGCAGTACACGCACAGGTGCTCCCAGTTGCTGCCGTCAGGGGGGTTGTTGTCGTGGTTGTGGTCCTTGTGGTGCACGGTGAGCAGGTTCAGGTTCTTCAGGGTGAATTGCCTGCCGCAGCGCGCGCACACCCAGGGGTGGATCCTCAGGGACTGTTCCCGGTAGCCCTGCATGCGCTCGGCATTGAGCTGCCTGGCGCGTTCGAGGAACCGGTTCATCTCTTCCGTGCTCAGCGTCTGTGTGCCCGTTTTCGGCTGTTTCGTTCCGGAGTCTGCCATGGGGCCCCCTTATGGTCGGTCATTCCTGGTGTCGGGAGAGGTGCCCGCCAGGTCCCTGAGCAGGTACCGTGCCTTTTCGAGATCAGCGGCGCTGACCACGTGGAGGCTCGGGTTGACGAGGTCGTACTGGGTCTCGTGGAAGCGGCGGGTGTTCTTCAGGTATGTCGCGATCCCCCTGGCTTCCAGGTACACCCTGAACCGTTCGAGCTCTTCCTCGGAACTCGACGAGCATACCATGTCCGGGGCCGGGGCGCCCCTCGTCAGGTACCATACCAGGGCACCCCCGGCGATAAGCCCACAGAGTATCAGGACCTGTTCCATGCCGTACACTACCCTTTCTGTATGAATCGCACTGCCGCCTCCAGGTACCGTGACCTTACCTGCTCTGTGGCAAGGGCCCGTTTCACCGGGGGCAGCCTGAGCACTGCGCCCAGGACCCCGGCCAGGGCCCGGTGGCTCCACAGCACCTGGTTGTCGAAGATCAGGTCCTGCAGGGTGCCCCGCTCGATCGCCATGACCACGGTCCGGTGGGCCGTGTTCAGCGGGGTGATGACCCGTGCGGGCCTGGGGACGAGGGTGATGGCCTTGGCCGGGCAGTTCTTCACGCACAGGGCGCAGCCCAGGCAGAGGTCCTCCTGGATGACCGCGACGCCAGTCTCTCCGCCGCCACGAGTGACGACGGGCGCGAGCTTCACCGCGTCCACTGGACAGACTTCACTGCAGCGTCCGCACCCGGTGCAGGCGTCGGCATCCACCACGGGGAGGAACGCGGTGGTGTGCACCGGGTGCAGCGATGCGAACCGGCGGGCCGCGATCATGGCCTCGCAGCAGCATCTGCAGCAGTTGCAGATGAAGTTCACCCGTTCCCGCACGTTTTCGCCGAACTGGACCAGGTCGAGGTCACGGGCCTGCTGGAGGAGGTCGAGGCATTCCGCCTCGTCCACGCTCCGGGCGATGCCATGCCTGATGAGACTTGCGGCCGAGGTGTTGAAGGTCATGCAGATTTCCAGCGGGGCATCGCAGGCCCTGTCCAGGTGCTGCATCTTGTGCCGGCAGTAGCACAGGCTGACGGCCCGGTGAGAGGCGCCCCTGATGACCTCTGAGGCCCTCTCGTAGTCGAGGATGTGCAGGGAGTTCTCCGGCGTCAGGACAGACTCGTGGACAAAGGTGCGGCCGAGCTGGGTCTCGCCCCGTACGAACAGGTCGCGTACGAAGTCCTCCTCCACGTTCAGATACTGGTAGAAGAGCTCACTCAGGGCCTTCTGGTCGATATCCGTGCGTACCCGCATGAGAGAGAACTCGAAGAACCCCGCCATGGGAGGGGGCAGCACGTAATGCGTGGTGTCCTGCTGGCACAGGTCCACCAGGAGCCCCCTGTCAGCCAGGCCGATGAGGATGGCGCGCGCTTCGGCAGGGTCCATGCTCCAGGCCCGGGCCGCCTGCTCTTCGGTGAAGGGCTTGATGGGGAGCCGCGCCACCAGGTCGGCCTCGCGCTCGCTGAAGAGCATGGAGAGTATCCTGAAGAGCAGTTCGGTGGGCGGGGCGCCCTGGGGAAACCGGTTCAGTCTCTGGGACAGGCGGTCATAGGCATGAGCGTGGATGTGATGGCCCATACCTTCCCTATACCGTGGGCAGCTGGTAAGCGCAAGCCCTGGGCCGGGATCTCTTGCTCCCATGACCGGGTCATCCCCCAGCGGCTGGCAGGGACACGGGCAGGGTCTTCGAACCAGGTGAAGCGCTTCGTGGCGCAGTCGATGCCCGATTGGACAAGGTCCTGCCTTTTCTTTCCCGTCGTTTCGCGGAGAACGAACTCTATGCCCGTGTGCCGGGGCGCGGTGCGTCTGGTGCGGGCCGCCTGCATGGCCCTCGCGAGACCCTCGAACTCGCCGCCATGGCGGGGGTCACCCTTCGATGGGGGTCTCCCCCATGTCCATGTCCAGCAGATTGACGCTCACCAGCCTCTTCCTGAGCGGCGCGCCCTCGTTCAGGATGATCTTCACCGCCTCGGCGGCCTCCATGCTCGCCACCAGGGCGGCCGTACAGGAGAGGCAGCCCAGCTCGCGCTCCACTCCCTGTTCTTGGTCGCAGGATGCAAAGGCCGCCTGCAGGGTCTGCTCGCCCGGGAACTGCGTGGTGAGCTGTCCATACCAGCCGGCGATGCTCCCGTGCACCAGGGGGATTCCCAGCGCCCCGCATGCCTCTGCCAGGACCAGGCGGTCACGGATGCTGTCCAGGCCGTCCACGGCCACCTGCGCACCGGCCAGGAGTTCTCCGGCGTTCTCCGCGGTGAGGGTGGTCCGGTGGGGTATCACCGTCACTGCGGGATTTATTGCCGAGACCCTGCGCACTGCCGCGACGACCTTTGGATCGCCCAGGGTTGTCATGTCCGCCAGGATCTGCCTGTTCAGGTTGTGCTCCTCAAAGGTGTCCGGATCAACCGCAACGATGGTGCCGACGCCGATACGGGACAGCTCCTCTATGACGTATCCGCCAAGACCCCCGCAGCCTATGACTGCTGCACGGCTTCGCAGGAGTACGAGCTGCATGACCGGGGTGACGGTCTGGGCATTGCGCACATACCGTTCAGGGACGAGGCCGCTCACCAGGATCTCTTCCTCCACACGGGCTGGGCTCAGGCAAAAGCGCTCTGCCGCGACCATCTGGGCCTTCAGGGAGACGCGGCCACCTGCGGCATGGGAGGTGAGGAACCGCAGCAGTGCGTCCATCTCAACCTCCTCCCACGGGCGGGAAGATGGCCAGGGTGTCACCTTCGCCCAGGGTCGTGGAGAGCCCGGCGTGGCGGCTGTTCAGGAAGATGATGGCCGCATCCTTCTCTTCGATGGCGAGCTGCCGTACGATGTCCTGCACCCGGGTCCCGTCGGGGCAGTCCAGGGTATTCACGTCGAAGCGGCCTCTCCGGAGCGTGGCGAAGAGTTTCACCGTGACCTTCATGTCTGCATGCTACCCTCTTCTGCGGCGCAGGGGAAGCCCCGGCAGGAAGGAGGGGCCCTGCCGGGGCGGATCGCATCGTTGGTGTGCTACCAGTTGAAGACCTGGTCGAGCTCCGCGTCCGTGACCTGGAAGGCGATGTTGTGGGGCCCCACCTTCTCTGTGGTGAAGAAGCGGGGCAGCCGGTCCTGTTCCCTGGTGAAGCCCGCACGGGCATTGAAGTCCCGCTCGAGTTTGAGCACCTTCTTGCCCAGGGCGGTCACGTCGTCTGCCGTGAGGTTCCCACCGTAGAAGGCGTTCAACAGGTCGATGAGGGCCTGGAAGGTCTCGGGCTGGTCGAGGACCGCAAAGGCGATGAACAGGCACATGCCCGTGGAGTCGATGGCCGCGGTGGCGATCTGGAGGTTGCGGGACAGCTCCACCTGGCCCTCGGTCTTCAGCGGGTCCACGTAGCCGCCGCTCTTGAGAATGTTGGTGGCTATGGCGTAGCCCGCGGTGTGGTCCGCGCCCATGGGGCTCGTGGCGTACGTCACGCCGATACCCTGGATGGCCCGGGGGTCGTAGGCCGGCAGGGCCTGGTTTTTCACCACCGGCACCTTCTCCACGCCGAAGACCTTGCCCGTCACCGCGGCGCCGCTGCCCAGTATCCTGCCGAGGGGCGTACCCTTTCCCACCTCCTCGATGAGCCGGATGGCGGCCTGGGCGTCGCCGAACTTCGCCAGGCCCGCCTGCATGGCCACGCCGATGGTGGCGCCCATCTCAATGGTATCCAGGCCGAAGGTGTCGTCCAGGAAGTCGATGCGGGCGATGGCGTCCGGGTCGTCGATGCCGCAGTTGCCGCCATGGGCCCACACGGTCTCGTACTCGGGCTGCTTGGACACGAAGTGGCCGTCCTTGTCCACGAATGTTCCGGAGCAGCGTATCACGCACCCCCGGTGGCAGGGGTGGGTGGCGCTGCCGCCGCGCTTTGTCTCGAGGTCGGCGAACGTCTCGCCGCTTATCTTGGCCGCGCCCGCGAACTGGCCGTCGCGGAAGTTGTAGGTCGGGTATCCGCCCGCCTCGTTGATGATGTTGGTGAGCACGTTGGTGCCGTAGGCAGGCAGGGCCTGGCCCGTGACCGAGTGCGTGGACAGGCCGTTCACGAACACCTTGTTGGCCGCGCGGAACTTTTCCGCATCCTTGGGCTCGCGGTTCTTGCACCCGGTGTCGTCCATGACGATGACCTTGACCCCCTTGGCGCCCATGACCGCGCCCACCCCGCCGCGGCCCGCGTGCCGCGAGGGCCGCACCTCGATGTCCGTGATGGCCACCGACGCTGCGGCGAGCTTCATCTCGCCCGCCGGGCCGATGGAGATGCAGGTGATCTTGTCGCCAAACTTCTTCTTCATGGCGTCCACGAGGTCGTAGTTGGGGAGCATCTTCAGTGCGTTGTCCTTCTCCACCTTCACCCCGTCCTTGGTGATGAGGACCCGGTAGAGGTCATCGCTTTCGGGCTTGCCCTCCAGGATGACGGCCGCGTATCCGAGGCGTGCCAGGACCTGGGCACCCTGCCCTCCCGAGTTGGCCTCCTTGATGCCGCCGGTGAGCGGGCTCTTGCACCCCACGGAAATTCGGCCCGACATGGCCGCGGATGTGCCGCTGAGTAGCCCCGGGGCGATGACCAGCTTGTTCTCCGCGCCCAGGGGGTGGCAGAGCGGCGGGACCTCCTGGGCTATGACCGTGGAGGTCATGGCCCTGCCACCCAGCCCGGCATAGGCTCCGAGCCCTTCCACCGTTACCTTCGGGCCGCCCTTGGCGCCCATGTCGATCCTCAGTATCTTGTCCATGTCCCCTCCTTATATACATGCGTTCAAGAATGAATAATAAGGTGCGGGCAGGAAGAGTCAATGGGCGAAGAGAGTATAACATGCCGAAAATACTATTAATATGCTTTTGTCAGCCGAATGGCGATGGACCCTGTCGCCATTTCTTTCTTGAGGCCCTGGGGAAAGGGTTCAGATCTTCCGGCTGTCATAGGCCCAGTTCAACAGGGCCTGCCGCTGGCGGGGCCTGCAGGAAAGGTCGCACTGGATGCAGTGCTTCCTGATCTGGGCGATGTGCCGCTTCATGGCCTTCCATCGTGAGATCTGGCGATCGTCGTCCGGGCAGCGCCTGCCCATGTAGTACCTGCAGTACCACTGGAACCAGCCCCGGGGGTCCTCGTGGTAGATCCAGCCCTTGGCGCGCCAGACCGAAAGAGGCTGCGATGCGTTGACGTTGAAGAGGTTCAGCTTCGGGTCGTGACGTTCGTGGCAGAGCTTTGCACGGGCGAACCAGTCCTCGGGGAACTCGTTTCGGCAGTCGGTCATGTATTTGCCGCCGAACACGCCCAGCTCGAGCATCTGCTTCGGGGTGAGCTTGGGGGTGAATTCCGGGTGGAAGTGTTCTCCCATGGGCTCGGTGAGGACATAGGTGTAGTTCTGCTGCATGAGGTCGTTTACGGTTATGGTGCGGTGCTTCATAACCCGGCCCTCCCAGGCCCGATGGAAGACTCAGCCGCGCCCGGGCCTGACGCGCCGCCGGTACCACCGTTTTTCCAGCAATGAGCAGCGTGGATGACTGGAGCGCCTGCGAGGCGCGCCGTATCATGGACGCAGCCGATGGCACTGCGCACGTTCTGCTTCTTCCATAAAACGCAGTTTAATGCTGCGGCTACGGCCCTTCATTACCCTTTCCGGTCTTTAAAGACCATTCAACATGACGAACAGTAGCCTTACTGTCCAAAACTATCACGTTTTGAACAGTATATCCCATTTACTGCTTATGAAGACTTTTTATCATTCCTCCTTATTGCTTTACTAATTCAACTCGGCGGTTCTTGTGTACGTACTGTCTGGCCATTTCGGATCGTTCTCAAAAGCGGTTCCACCTATTTTTTGGATAGCGTTCATATAGTTACGGGAGATTTGAAGCCTGGAATACTGATCTCCGATATCTTTCTTCATACCATAATCGATGACATATCGATGACCCTCCACCGTTACCTTGCTTTTTGTTTCGGGATCTCTGAAATCTTCGGCATCAAATGCCTTTTCTTCACATCGCGCAATATAGAACCCTTCCATCCTGGAAAAAAGTGGATGGTCTTTGCACCCCTTCTTATCCTCTTGGGCAAAGGTGACAGTGCTGAGGGTAAGAATGCAGACTACGATCCAACAGATGAATGTTTTGCAATTTTTCATGATCGATACGTCCTTATAATTATCGGCTAACGTGCTGCTCAGCCGCTGGCGAGGCCAGTCGGCTGAAGTGGCTTATTCGAACTTATTTCTGCAAGCCTTTCATTACACCTGTGAGAATTTCTTTAAACCACTTCTTTTCCTGGGTTGCCGTAAAAAGTATTCGTTCCCAAACCGATATAGGTTCGGTTATTGATGTCTGGCCTCCCCAAATTAGGCGCCCTTGGGGACTTAAGAAATAGTAGCTGATACGAAGCCAATCAGGCTCATTGTCCCCTTCAAACCTAATTAGGTCTACAACATCCCAGTAAGGGTAATTTTCTATGACTACACGGTCTTTCAAGATACCTTTTTTCTCAGCCGGTGCTTTGAAACTTACAACCTCTCCAACACGTGATTTAATCCATTCAACAACAGGGATTTCCCATCTATGTTGGCAGTTTCGCTTACTGCACTCTAACTTGCGCATATACTCCCCTGATTCAGCTTTATGAACCAGTCCTGATTTTGGAGACCTCATCTGACATTCTGGACATTGGATTCTGCTCATTGTGCCTCTAAATATTTTATAGGCCGAACGTGCTCATCAGCGGCGCGGGCGGCAGCCCGCGTCCGTCTGGATGGGCTGGTTGGGCTATGGTGCTCATACATTTCGAACTTAAAAATCACTAAGAAAGCCACATTTTCTGGCTCTGAATAAAATCTCCACTAGCTGGCTTAAGGTTGTCGAGTGCATGTTGTCGTTTCTTTTTTGTGAGATCAAGAAAGCGAACTTTTTTCTGGTCCATCGAAAGGAAACCAAGAAGTGCCAAACGTGCTATTTCGTGAATTATGCCAAACTCTTCTTTTCTTTGGTTGAAACTTTGTGAGTCTGGTGAGAACTGCCAAAAGCCATGTGACAGAGAATGTCTTTCGGATTGGTAATGCTTCTCAATCCAGTCGGCGACCCCCACACCATTGTCATAAGAAGACAGATACGCACCCAGTCTCAAGCCAAGAGTCTTCGCATAGTTTCTTCCGCCTGACGGTTCAAAAAGAGCCTCCAGCGCAGCGTAGAGGCCAAGAACGCACATCTGATAAGAAAGACTGAAGCCACTGGTCACTTGAGTGAACATCATTATCGCGAACTTCAATCTATTTGGCCCTGCCGATAGGTTCTCGATTATGCGCTCCAGAAGTACACCACCTTGCAGAAACTGTGTCCCTGAATACCGTAAATCGGCATCGGGTTGCCACATGCTCTGCATGTTCAACAGTGTCGGATGAGAGATTGGCTCGTCAGCACCGCCATAGATGAAGTGTCCAGCTACCGTGATGGGTGCTGGAGCCAAGAGTCTAAGCGCGGCTAAGTAGGTGAAAAGAAAAGTTTCACGAGTTACGTTCTGAGGTACTGACTCCGACGCTCGGCTGACAAGGCAGCAATTGTTGATCACCATTCCAGGCAATTTCGTTCCTGGTAGAACATAGCATGGCAGGTGATCGTCATCTGGCGTTGAGAACAACGACTGCGGTGTTAAAGCAACGGTGACCCCAGCGATCGGACTCAAGGGTAAGTCCATCTCGTAGTCAAAGGGCAAGTGGCTGAAGAGTAGCACCAGGTCTCCGTTGTTAATTGTCATATTTGTCATGTGTCCTGCCCAACGACTGGCATCACCGGCGGCGCAAGCCGTCCGGTGAATGCCATGGTTAGAACTCTCTTGGCTGGATCTCGCCCTCTTCGATGACCGTGAGACCAAGCTTGAAAAGCATTGGAGCAACGATTAGTTCATAAACAGCCACCGAAATTTCTAATCCCAATTTTGCTTCTTCAGAACCACTTGTAGCACCCTGATGAATTATCTGATTTCGCAGCTTTTGAAGGTCGGCACATTCACTGAGTAACTTCTTCTTTGCTCCAACTCGAACGATAGATTTGAGCTCCATTCCGGCAAGCTCTGAAAAAAGCTGCGCTAATAAGTTCTCGTACCGATCAAAGCCTGTTTGACCGAGTGCATGTTGAACCACTATATTAGCAAGACCTTCATTGTGAATGAGTCCATGCACAACTGGCTTTAGCACGGTTGCTTTGAGGAGTAGCTCAATGGCAGTAACGAAGAACACCACGGCTGCTGCATAGTGCTTCGCTTCGTTGAGTCGTTTTCCTTCTTGAAGTGCATCAACTGCAGGTCGCATAACTCTTGGATTCGCAATGTAGAACGATCGAAGTCTCTCGGCAGTGAATTCACTAATGGCTTGAGCTTTATGGTCCGGGTAGAGCTCCCGGCCAATCTGCTCGTACATCTCATCAATTGCTGCGTCTTGTTCGTCGTAACTCATATAGTTCTAACGTGCTGATCACCGGCGGCTGTAAGCCGTCCGGTGGATTTGCTGGTTAGAATTTTTTACTTTTTAAACATATCTTGTATCTTGAGGAGGTAATACATGTTGCTTCTTTTCATAACTTGATTTTTATCAATACTCTCATTTCTTATGTCAGAAAGCACATCTACAAATTTAGCCAATACATTTGCTACAGCTATATTGGTTGGTAAAGTAAAAAAGCTTGAAACAAGTTGTGGTGTAGCTTTAATGAAATCGATAGCTCTACTAGTCCAAGGGCGTTTTGGACTTTCGATAAAGTCCTTTAATTCTTCCAATTGTGGATACACAGTAGTCTCTGCAAGGAATTTAGCTTTTGCTTGAATATCTTTCATTTCCATATCTGAACTCAACATAGAGTTAAGCTCTTTTGATAAAGAAAGCATTGCAAGACGAAAAGATTTTACATGTTTGCTTGTTTCACTTCTGAACTCAGAAATCTGTACAGGTGTTAAAACTGGTATTTTAGGTAATATGAGTTTAACAGATTCTATAGCTAAGATAATTGATAATAATTTGCCGTTATTTTCAGGAGACTGATTACCAAGAGCTGGCACTGGCAATGAGGGAACATCATTCACCAGTGGAATGTTATTTTTTGCAGAATATATCAGTGCATTTGCAGGATATGTAATCCAACCAGGAGCATGTATAGCTTCCTCACCGCCAGGAAGACCCTTCGTGAATCCTGTTTCAATTATTGGATGAAAATTGGGGGGTGGCGGACCGTAAATAAGTTCTTCAAGCGCCCATGTAAGTTCATTTGCACCATCTTCAAGCTTTCCAAATGGTTGATTCTTTTCGCCGGTAAATACACAGAAATCACTGATATGTTTAAGCTCCAAAGTAAGGATCATACAGTTAATCATACGGATATCATCTACTTTGGAAGGCTTTATTGATCTAATCCTATCAATCTCTTTAATCAATTCCTTCTCATCATAACCATTTTCAGGGAGGTACACTCCCGGAAAATAAATTTTATCAAATACAAGAGAAAGGAATGTTAATGGAGCATAATGCCAAGGAACTTGTTGTGAATAATAAACAGCCTCTAATTGATATTCCATTAATTATTTGTCCTTAATTCTAACAATTACTATACAGAAAAAAATCTGCATAACAGGATATTAGGCACAAAATGCAGAAAAATAATCATGTGCCCAGCATCCCCCCTTGCGTTTTCCCACTCATCGCATCACTCTTGTCCAAAATAGCATGAGATAAATAAGTTTGTGAAAATCCTCCTCGAGGGTAAGGTTGTTTTGTCAAAGAAACAGCGAAACCCAAAAGGAGGATTGAGTCGATGGTACGGTGCGGCAGCCTGTTCAGTCAAG
>JAKPQL010000048.1 GCA_029547045.1 Deltaproteobacteria bacterium
TTATTGTCCCCTTCGGGGAATGGGAGAAAAACCCTCGCCTTCAGGCGAAGACTTTAGTAGGCTTGCGGTATGGAGCATTACCGGAAGTCGAGCCACACAGTGTATGATATCAAGTATCACCTGGTATGGATTACGAAGTACCGCAAGCCGGTATTGAGGGGTGAGATAGCGGAGCGCGCCCGGGATTTGATACGGGAGATATGCAAGGCGAATGATGTTGAGATACTGAAGGGGCATGTGTCCAGGGAGCATGTGCACATATTTGTCTCGGTCCCGCCACACATATCGGTGAGTGAGTTGATGAAGTCGATCAAGGGCAAGACATCGCGCAAGATGCTGATGGAGTCGAAGGCGTTGAGCAAGGCGTTTTGGGGACGTCATCTGTGGGCGCGGGGGTATTTTGCAGCCAGCTCTGGAAATGTGACGGATGAGGTGATCATGAAGTACATAGAGGAGCAGGGCAAAGAGCCTGAGGATGCTGACTTCAAGATTGAAGATCTTTAGTCGGCTTGCAGCCGACAGCAAAGCTATCGCCTTCAGGCGATAGTCAGTTTACCTCGTAATCGGCCACATCGCCCAGGACGCACGCCCCTGCCGCCACCACCGCGTGATTCCCGATCGTGATCCCGCCCCGTATAAAGGCGTTCGCACCTATCCATACGTCGTTCTTGATAATTAGTGGCTGCATGACGTGGTCCTGGGAGCTCATGGGCAGATCCAGGTTCCTGTGCTCGTGGGTGGACGACACGAGCACTGCGTGCGGCCCCACCATGACCGAGTTGCCGATGCTCATACCGCCCCTGCCGTCCAGGATGGCACCCGAATTGATGGAAAACCGGTCTCCAATCTCCATGCCGTAGGTGTGGGTGAGGTAGGCCCCGGGGTAGATCAGTGCGTCTGTGCCCAGTTGTTTACAGAGACCCCGATACACCAGCCTACGGATCATGATACCTTCTATGCTGGGCAGGCTCCTCGTGAGAAACCCTGCATACTCCTCCAGGACGAGATGGAACAGGGTGCGCCTGTTCTTTCTCATGAACCGTGCAAAGGGGCCCGTGCCGCCGCTCATGTCCATTTCACCTGAACTTGATCTTCTTCATGGCGAAGGCCGTCATCTTCAGCAGCAGCCAGCCGTGCCGCCAGCGGTCGATGTTGGTCTCGCCGTAGGTCCGCTCGGCGTAGCGGATGGGCATCTCCACGATCTTCAGGTTCTGCCGGGCCGCGCCGAAGAGCAGGTCGAAGTCGCCGAAGGGATCGAAGTCGCCGAAATAGGACCGGTTGGATGCGATGCGCTCGTAGTCGGTCTTCCTCAGCACCTTGGTACCGCACAGGGTGTCCTTGATGGGCTGGCCCAGGAGCCAGGAGAAGGCCAGGGAGAAGAACTTGTTGCCCATGAGGTTGAGGTAGCGCATGGCCTGCTTCTCCATGGGGTAGATGAGGCGCACCCCGTTGATGAACTCGCCCGCGCCCGACGCGATGGCTTCATAGAACCGGGGCAGGTCCTCGGGCGGCACGGTCATGTCGGCGTCCAGGATCATGAGGATGTCGCCCGTTGCCTCCTTAAAGCCCAGCCGCACCGCGTCCCCCTTGCCCTTGCCCGGCTGCCGGAATACCCTGCACTCCCGCTCGGGGTGGGCGGCGATGGCCTTCTCTATGGCTTCAAAGGTGTTGTCCGTGGAGTTGCCCTCCACGAAGACGAGCTCCGTGCGGCTGCCCATGTCCGGGGTCCGCCGGATGATCTCCTCGATGTTCCCCGCCTCGTTCCTGGCCGGCACGATGACGGACACGGAAGGTTCCCGTTCCGAACGCTCAGGCTTCACGCGGGCCACCAGGAAGTTGGTGAGCGCGAAATACGAGAACGGCCGGCACTTGGCGGCGTACACGTTGAGTACCCGCGACAGGCCCGGCACCTCGAGCGGCCAGACGATCTCGGGCCAGTGCCGGATCACCTCGAAGCCCGCCAGGTGGAGCATGTTCGCCAGGTCCTCCACGGTGAGCCAGTTCTGGGGCCTCAGCGGCGTGGCCAGCCCCAGGAGCTGGGCCAGGAGCAGCGGCAGCTTCCACAGCTTGCTGTACATGTTGATGACGATGCGCGTGTTCGCGGAGCACAGGCCCTTGAGGTTCTCCAGCATGGCCTGCACGTCGAAGAGGTCGTTCACCAGGTCGGACATCACGATGGTGTCGAAGGTTTCATCCAGCTTCAGCCCGTGGGCATCGGCCTGGATGAACGTCAGTCCGGGGTGGCGCAGGGATGCGCGCCTGAGCATCTCGCCGGAGAAGTCCACCCCCACGCCTCGGGACGGTTCCAGCGAGGCCAGAAGGTCCCCCTCGCCGCAGCCGATCTCCAGGACGGTGCGGCCTGCTGGCACGACGTGGCGGTAAATCTCCGAGAGCCTGGCGTGGTAATAGGATCCCATGGAGTGCGAGGAGTCCCTGTCCATGGCCACCCGGTCCCAGTGCCTCTGTCTGGCCTCGGTGTAGGCCCGGGCCTTTGCGGATTTCGTCGCAGCGGTCTCTGCGCCCTTCACGCCGCTCATCCCTTTATCGCCCCTCGCTGCTCCAGGAACCACGCGTAGACGTCCTGGATGCCCTCCTTCAGGCCGATCCCGGCCTTCCAGCCCAGGCCGTGTATCCTGCTCACGTCCAGGAGCTTCCGCGGCGTGCCGTCGTGCTTGGAGGCGTCCCACTCGATGGCGCCCTTGTAGCCCACCACCTCCTTCACGAGATGCGCGAGCTCCCTGATGGTCATGTCTTTCCCCGTGCCGATGTTCACGAACTCACCCACGTCCTTGGCGTCATAGTGCTCCATGAGGTGGACGCAGGCCCCGGCCAGGTCGTCCACGTGGAGGAACTCGCGCATGGGCGATCCGGTGCCCCACAGCCTCACCGAGGCCGCCCCCTGCCCCTTGGCCTCGTGGAACCGCCGGATGAGCGCGGGCAAGACGTGGGAGGTTTCCAGGTCGAAGTTGTCGTGCGGGCCGAAGAGGTTGGTGGGCATGACCGAGATGAAGTTGGTCCCGTACTGGGCGTTGTAGTAGCGGCACAGCTTGATGGCCGCGATCTTGGCGATGGCGTAGGGCTCGTTGGTGGGCTCCAGCTCCCCGGTGAGCAGGCAGTCCTCCCTGAGCGGCTGGGGTGCGAGCCGGGGGTAGATGCAGGAGGAACCCAGGTTGAGGAGCTTCTTCACGCAGCTCTTGTAGCTCGCGTGGATGACGTTGGCCGCGATCATGATGTTGTCGTAGATGAACTGGGCCGGGTAGGTGCTGTTGGCCATGATACCCCCCACCCGGGCCGCGCAGAGGAACACGTAGTCGGGCCTTTCGGCGGCGAAGAATGCATTTGTCGCCTGCTGGGAGGTGAGGTCCAGCTCCGTGATGTCGCGCGTCACCAGGTTGCAGTACCCTCGAGCGATGAGTGCCCGCACCATGCCCGAGCCCACCAGGCCCGTGTGGCCCGCCACGTAGATCCTGTCGTTCCTATTCATGGCGGTTCATCACCCTGAAGCCGCTGGTCTTGCACAGCACGTCCATCCGGGCCTCCTCGATGTCGTGGGCCACCATCTCCGCGATCATGTCCTCGAAGGTGACCTCGGGCCTCCACCCGAGCTTCGCACAGGCCTTTGCCGGGTCCCCGAGCAGGGTCTCCACCTCGGTGGGCCTGAAGTAGTGCGGGTCCACCTGCACCACCACGTCGCCTGCCCGCACGCCGGCCTTGCCCTCCAGGGGGTTCACCCGGGAGGCGACGCCCTTCTCGTTCACGCCCTGGCCCTGCCACGCGAGCTCGATGCCGGCCCGGGCGAACGCCAGGGTGCACAGCTCGCGCACCGAGTGCTGCACCCCCGTGGCGATGACGAAGTCCTCGGGCTCGTCCTGCTGGAGCATGAGCCACTGGGCCTTGACGAAGTCCTTGGCGTGGCCCCAGTCTCGAAGCGCGTTCAGGTTCCCCACATAGAGGCATGCCTGGAGCCCCAGGGCGATCCTGGCCGCCGCCCGGGTGACCTTGCGGGTGACGAAGGTCTCGCCGCGGATGGGCGACTCGTGGTTGAACAGGATGCCGTTGCAGGCGTACATGCCGTAGGCCTCCCGGTAGTTCACGGTGATCCAGTAGGCGTAGAGCTTGGCCACGCCGTAGGGGCTGCGGGGGTAGAAGGGCGTGTCCTCGTCCTGGGGGATCTTCTGCACCTTGCCGAAGAGCTCGCTGGTGGACGCCTGGTAGAAGCGCACCTTCTTCTCCATGCCCAGGATGCGGAGCGCCTCCAGCACCCGCAAGGTCCCCAGGGCGTCGGCCTGGGCCGTGTACTCGGGGGTCTCGAAGGAGACCTGGACGTGGCTCTGGGCGCCCAGGTTGTAGATCTCGTCGGGCTCCACGTCCTGGACGATGCGGATGATGTTGGTGGAGTCCGTGAGGTCGCCGTAGTGCATGAGGAACCGCACGTCCTGCTCGTGTGGGTCCTGGTAGAGGTGGTCCACCCGGTACGTGTTGAAGCTGGACGAGCGCCGCTTGATGCCGTGGACCATGTACCCCTTGCCCAGGAGGAACTCGGCGAGGTACGCCCCGTCCTGGCCGGTGATGCCCGTGATGAGTGCCTTCTTCATCGTGCCTTCCTCATATCAATGCAATCGTTTGCGATTTCCCGACTCATACCATGGAACACCCGTGCTTGTCACCCGGGCTTGAATCGGGAGTACCGGCAGGAGATGCTTTGCATACGACCCGGGATTCCTATATGATTCATGGGGGAAAGGAGAACGGGTGGGCATGAACAGTACACGGGAACCATATGCATGGGTGCACAGGCATTCCCTGGTGCTGGGGGTCGCCGTGGTTGCGGCGTGCTGTGCTGCGGCCGCCGCGTTCCTGCCCGTGGAGTACATCGCGAACGACGACCGGGCCATTGTCACCATCCTCAAGGGTTCGGACGGCTTCCCAGCCGACCCTGGCGGGATCTTCATCAACCCCGTCACCTCCTGGCTCCTGTACGCCCTGTACCGGGTCTTCCCCTCCGTGCCGTTCTTCGGCCTCCTGGTCTATGCGGTGACGAACCTCGCCATGGCGCTGATCGTGGGTCTGTTCCTCCGTTCGAACTGGATTCCCGCCATGCTGTCCCTTCCCGTGCTCGCGCTCTTCGTCTTCACGAACAGCGTGTTCGCCAGCTTCACCGCCGCCACGCTGCTCATGTTCCTCGCCGTGGCGCTATGCGTCGGCGAACTCATGCTTGGAGGGGGGCCGCCAGCTGGCAGGAAGCCATACGCAGCGCTCCTGTGCTCCTGCTTCTTCCTGGCCTTTCTCCTGCGTTGGGACCTGGTTCTCATCTTCATCCTCGCAGCCGCACCATGGCTGCTCTTTCTGGACCGCGAGCGCTTGAAAGACCTTGCGCCTGCAGCCGCCGTGACCGTCGTGCTGGCGGGATTGAACTACGGGGTGATCCTCCTCGACAGGTCTCACCACGCGCCGTTTCTCGCGTACAACGAGCTCAGGAGCTCCTTCCACGACACGTACCGGGGCCGGGAGCACGAGGGCTTCACGCAGGGCGCCCTGGAGAGGGCTGGGTGGCATTTCGAGGAGTACTACCTGTTCAGGAAGAACTGGTTCGTCTACGACGACGTCCTGTTCAACGCTGATACCCTTGCAACCTTCCTGGAGCACAACAACCCGAAGGCACGGGCAGTTGCGCTCCTGGGAAGCATGGGCGAGCGGATCCGGCTCTCCCTGAGGGACAATGCGGACCAGATGATCATCATCGCACTCTGTCTGGGCAGCGTGTTCCTCGCAACGCTGCCGGCCATGGTCCGCAGGACTGCCAGAGTGAACCTGAGGGCCGCCGCAGCGGTCCTCCCGGTTGCTGCGCTCGTCGGCGGCCTCATGGCGTACCGGTTCCCCCAGCGCATCTCCTACCCTCTGTTCCTCTACCTCTATTGCTTCGCCTTCCTGCTGGCCGACGGACCTGGGCGGGCGGCTGAGCAGCGCTGCGGACCGACCATGCGCCGGGTGGGGCTGGCCGCCGCCTTCCTTGTCATGGCCTGTGCCACAGCCATCGCGGCCAAGCCGGTGAAGCTCACCGCAATCACCCTGCACAATGCAGCGGAGAAGATCCGTGCGAACGCCGCCACCCTGTCGGCCCTGGCAGGTGCGGGGGGATCCTCAGGGAAGATCGTGCTCCCCTTCGACCCGGTCGCCCTGTCCACCATAGAGGACATCCACCCCTTCCGTGAGAACCCGGCGCCTTCCGGCCTGAAGATCATCCCCTACGGATGGGTCATCAACACCCCGCACTACGCCAGGGCGCTTCAGGTCATGGGCGTGCACAGCGGCCGCGAACTCCTGGCCAGGATCATCGACGACGATAGAGTCGTCCTCATGCAGTCCCTGCGCCCGGGCGACCAGGTGGGTGCCATGGAGAAGGAGCTGCTGGAGATGTTCCTGACATTCCGCATCCGCCCGGACCGGCGCATCCGGCTGGTGCCCCGGTTCCAGACTGGCGACGGGTACGGCGGGACCATCGTGTTCTACGGCCTGCAGTCCTTGCCCAGGGCTGGATGACCGCCGTGCATTGTAGCGGTTCTACGGGGACGTCCTGTCCTTGAGCAGACCGGCAACGTACGGCGTGTTCCTGACGGCCGCAAGGTCGGGGTCGGTGCGGAGCAGATCCCATCGGGAAAAACCCCTGTCCACGGCCTTTCTGAGGTATTCCACCGCCTGGTCCGTACGGTCCTGACGGGAGAGGATGCATGCGATGTCGTAGAATGGGTCCGGATCCGTTGGCCTGAGCCGGGCGACGGTCTGCAGCGCCTCGAGGGCCTGGGCGTAGTCTAGGTTCAGGGAATGGGTCCTGGCGAGCCCGTACAGGGACGGAACGTGGTTGGGCCTCAGGGAAAGGGCCTTGCGGTAGTTCGTCATGGCCTCGTCCACCCTGCCGAGCCGCGCCTGGATGTCTGCCAGAGCGGCATGCAGGTCAGGATTCGCGGCGTCCGATGCGATGGCCTGCAGCGCCCGGGCTTCCATGGCCTGCAGGGAGTCCCTGGCCTGGGAGGCCTTCTGGAGGGCCTGGACGGCCTCCGCGGAGTCCGGCTTCTCCCGCACGGCTGCCTCGAAGCGAGCGATGGCGTCCAGCAGCCTCCCTGATCCGGCCAGTGCCTTTCCCATGGCGAGGTTCAGCCCGGAGTTGTCTGGGTCGCGCCTTAATCCCGTCTCGAAGACCTCGACTGCCCCGCGCACGTCCCCCCGGGAGGCAAGGGCATTGCCCACGGCCACGCAGGCGTCCGTCGCGATGGCGCGGTGGGACCGGTTGAAAGGGATGGGCCTCAGCCGGTCCAGCATCTGCCTGGCCACCCCCAGGTCGCCCACCGCCAGGGCGAAGTACACGATCTTGGCCCCCTGGTAGATGTTGCTGACCTGGAAGATCTCGCTGGAAACGCCATGGCCGCCCCTGCCTGGAGCGAGGTCCCTGTCCGCGAAGACGCACGCAGACGGGCCGTAATAGGCGAGCCTCCAGGCTGGGGCGTTCAGGAAGTATTCCACCTGGCCGAAGTCGTAGGTCAGGCACCACAGGTCGGCCCGGTGCGTCTCGAGGAAGCGGTCCGTGGCCTGTCTGTCCTTCCCGTAGGCGAAGTCCATGTACTCGGGGTACCACGAGCGGTAGGGGAAATAGCGCGTGTCGATGAACACCCTGTGCCCCGGCCAGAGTGACCAGAGGAGGTATGCCCCGCAGTCGTAGTCGTTCCCCACGCGGCGCCCCGGGTAGCTGGCGCCGATGAACCGGGCCTCGGCTGCCGGGCTCTTGTAGTTGAGGCGGAACCCGAATGCCGGCGACGACACCGCGTCGTAGGCCGCCCTGGCCGAGAAGACGAGGACGACGAGGACCATGGCCGCGTTCGCGGCGGCGGCGACGCCGGGACGGGGGGGCCTCCCCGCCTGCCGGGGCAGTGCGGCCGCCAGGTGCAGGCTCGAGAAGACGAAGACCACGGCCCAGAGGTAAGTGGCCCTGATGAACTGCACGTAGAGAACGAGGAAGAAGGCGTTGACCAGCAGCAGGCCGGCATCGACCCCGCGGCCCTGTTTCAGGGAACGGGAGAGGAGGGTTCCCAGGACCGCAAGGCCCACCGCGGCGTAGTCCACGTAGTGCAGGGACAGCATGTCCGGGCTGAGGATCGACTGGTATTCCAGCACCGAGCGCATGTGCCCCGTGAACTCGCCCGAGTCCAGGACGAGGTCTTTCAGGAGCTGGGCCGGGTATGCCCAGCCGTACGGTGTGAGCAGCACCGCCGCGCCGGAGGCGGCGCAGGCAGCGGCCAGGAGTTTCAGCGTGCGGCCGTCGAGGCGGTCCGCCGACGGGATGAGGTGGTTCAGGACCTCGCCGGCCAGGACGAGCCCCAGGAATGCCAGGCCGAAGATGAAGGCCCCGTGGGAGTTCGCCCACAGGAGCATGAGGGCGGGGAAGAGCAGGAGCACCCCGGTGCGCTCGCGGGGCTTGAGCCTGAACGCGAACCATGCCCACACCATGACCGACATGAGGAGGAACGAGAAGAGCTCGGGCTTGCTGCGCGAGATGCCCTTGTCCGCCATGAGCACGCCGCAGGTGAGCACGAGCCAGAACAGCGGCGCGCCCGGGGGGCGGCCTTTCCTGACGGCGAGGAACGCA
This sequence comes from Deltaproteobacteria bacterium, assembly GCA_029547045.1. GTDB lineage: Bacteria > Desulfobacterota > Desulfomonilia > UBA1062 > UBA1062 > MWEI01. The sequence continues at coordinate 8,639 of JAKPQL010000048.1, forward strand.
AGGAGCAGGAAGACGGCGATGGCCCCGTAGCGGAGCGCGAAGAGCGCGTACATGCCCCCGGCTTCGTACAGGAGGTACAGGACGATCTCGGGGATCCACGCGCAGTAGATGGTCCGGTTGTCGGATGGTGTCCAGCTGTAGACCGTGTGGTCCGGGACCAGGGTGCGGTGCTCCAGCAGGTACTTGCCGTAGGCCATGTGGAACCACACGTCGTTGTCCTTCAGATGCTCGGCGTACCTGACGCCCACGGCGAGGATGAAGACAATACAGAGCGCGGCGGCAAGCATCCTGGAAGTCGTGGGTTTCATCGCATGCGATCATACAATATTTTCCCTGTTCGGGGACATGGATTTTTATCGGACCCGAGGTAACAATTGTGGTATACTTTACCGATCTTATGTGCATGATAGTCTCGAGAGGTGTACATGCAATGCGCTATGGTGAGTAGGGTGCAGGTGTTGCCATGAACGTGTCCGTCGTTATCCCCGTGTACAACAGCGGACCCATCCTCCCAGACCTGGTGGCCCGCCTGGGTCCCGTGCTCGAGGCCCACTATGGGGCGTACGAGCTCGTGTTCGTGAACGATGGGAGCAGGGACGACAGCTGGGACGTCATACAGGGCCTGGTGAGGGGCAGCTCCTGGATCAGGGGCGTGAACCTCATGCGCAACTACGGCCAGCACAACGCGCTGCTGTGCGGCATCCGCCTCGCCCGCCACGAGGTGGTGGTCACCATGGACGACGACCTCCAGCACCCCCCCGAGGAGATCCCCAAGCTCACCGCGCGCCTCGAGGAGGGGTTCGACGTGGTGTACGGCCCCCCGCTCAGGCAGCAGCACGGTCTGCTCAGGGACATGGCCTCCTTCATCACCAAGGCCTCGATCCAGGCCACCATCAACGTGGAGACCGCGCGCATGGTGAGCGCGTTCCGCGCCTTCCGCACACAGGTCCGCAACGCCTTCGCCGACTACAAGGGCTCCTTCGTGTCCCTGGACGTGCTCCTCACCTGGGGCTCTACGCGGTTCTCCGCGGTCCCGGTCCGCCACGACCCGCGCAGCCAGGGCGAGTCGAACTACACCCTGTGGAAGCTCGTGACGCACGCGGCGAACATGATCACCGGGTTCAGCCCGGTCCCGCTCCAGATCGCCAGCGTCCTGGGGTTCCTCTTCACCCTGTTCGGCCTCGTGATCCTGATCTACGTTGTGGCCAACTACCTCGTCCACGGCGGCAGCGTGCCCGGCTTCTCGTTCCTGGCGTGCATCATCGCCATCTTCTCCGGGGTGCAGCTGCTCATGCTGGGCGTGTTCGGCGAGTACCTGGCCAGGGTGCACTTCCGCACCATGGACCGGCCGAGCAGCAGCATCCGCGAGATCATCGGCCCGGAGGGCCCGTGACCGTGGCGCCTGACAAGGCCGCGCTGTCGCCCCTGGACGAGGCGAGGTTCGGGGTGAAAACCGCAAAGGCCACCATCGCAGATGTCCGGGACGTCCCGGAGGTCATGGAATTCTGCTCCGCAAGCGCCGTGGAGTTCCTCATCGCGCGCTGTCCCACCCATGCATACCCCTGCGTCCACGCCATGGAGCGTCTCGGGTTCCTCCTCATGGACACCCTGGTCTACTATGCGTTCAGGCTCGACGGGGCATCGATCCCCGGCGGCGCTCCAGACGGCTTGAGCGTGGGGCCGGTCAGGCCGGGCGAGGAGCACAGGGTCCGCGACATCGCCCGGGAGTCGTTCAGTGGCTACCTGGGACACTACCACGCTGATCCCCGGCTTGATCCGGGCCTGTGCGACGAGGTCTACACGGACTGGGCGTACCGATCCTGCATCGACGCACGGGCCGCGGACGCGGTGATCGTGGCACGGTCCGGAGACGAACCGGCCGGGTTCGGGACCATGCGCGCGAACGACGCCGCCACGGGGGAGGGCCTCCTGTTCGCCGTGGCGCCGGCCTTCCGGGGTCGCGGCGTCTACCGGGCCGTCATGCTGGGGTGCCTGGACTGGTGCCGTGCCGGGGGAATGGAACAGATGATCATATCCACCCAGGTGACCAACCTGGCCAGCCAGAAAACGTGGTCGCGCCTCGGCTTCGAGCCGGCCAGCTCCTGGTACACCTTCCACAGGTGGTTTTCATAGGAGCCAGAAAGGATGAGCACCATGGACGTCAAGCCCATACCCTTCAACAAGCCCTTCATCGCGGGCAAGGAGCTGTACAACATCGCCCAGGCGGTCCTCAAGGGGCACCTGGCCGGAGACGGCCACTACACCAGGCTCTGCCATCGGTGGCTGGAGGAGCGCCTGGGGTGCCGGAAGGCCCTGCTCACCCACTCGTGCACGGCCGCCCTGGAGATGGCCGCGCTGCTCGCCGGCATCGGACCCGGTGACGAGGTCATCGTGCCGTCGTTCACCTTCGTGTCCACGGCGAACGCCTTCGTGCTCAGGGGAGGGGTGCCGGTGTTCATCGACATCAGGCCCGACACCCTGAACATGGACGAGACCCTCATCGAGGAGGCGCTCACGGAGCGGACCCGGGTGATCGTTCCCGTGCACTATGCGGGCGTGCCCTGCGCCATGGACGAGATCATGGACATCGCGCGCAGGCGCGACCTGCTCGTTGTGGAGGACGCGGCCCAGGCGCTGCTCACCAGGTACCACAGCCAGTGCCTCGGCACCGTGGGCCACCTTGGGTGTCTGAGCTTCCACGAGACCAAGAACATCATCAGCGGCGAGGGCGGGGCGCTCCTGGTGAATGACGAGCGGTTCGTGCAGCGCGCCGAGATCATACGGGAGAAGGGCACGGACCGCTCCCGGTTCTTCCGGGGCGAGATCGACAAGTACAGCTGGGTGGACATCGGGTCGTCCTTCCTGCCCAGCGAACTCATCGGCGCGTTCCTGTACGCCCAGATGGAACAGGCAGAGGAGATCATCGGCCGCCGCATACGGCTCGCCGAGCGCTACCACGAGGGGCTCAGGCCCCTGGAGGAGAAGGGCGCGCTCAGGCTCCCGCCCATGGAGAACGAGTACGCGGGCAACGGCCACATCTTCTACGTCGTCACCGCCTCCCTTGACGAGCGCACCCGGCTCGTGGCCCACCTGAAGAAGTCGGGGATCCTCGCCGTGTTCCACTACGTGCCGCTCCACTCGTCGCCCGCGGGCAGGAGGTTCGGCCGCGTGGGAGGGACCATGGCCGTCACCGACGACCTGAGCGAGCGCCTGCTGCGCCTTCCCATGTACTACGAGATGACCGAGGCGGAGCAGCAAAAGGTGGTTCAGGAGGTCTTTGCGTTCTATTCGGTGTGAACTGACTCAGGATGGCACTATGAAACGGGCGGCCGGATCATTGTCGATCCGGCCGCCCGCATGTGTGCCCTTCCATGCGAGATTATCTGTTCAATCCCCGGCCATCACGGCCCCAGTGAAATGATGACCTTGATGCCGGTGCCGTTCGGGACGAAGGTGCCTGCCGCG
>JAKPQL010000069.1 GCA_029547045.1 Deltaproteobacteria bacterium
GAGAACGATCCATAATGTCATCATTGTCTTGCCCTCCTGGGGTTTGTTTTTTCTTTCTGCTTTCTATAAGGCAAGGGGCATGCCAGGTTTAGCCTACTTATAACTCATTGAAAATACATACATCTCAAAATCCTGAAAAACCTGTTTGTGACAATCTGTCACTTTGGCCCTGCGGGAGGGGCATGGCCGGTACAATATGGCAAAGCAGGGCTTATTCGGCAGGGGATACGAATGCCAAAATGACAATTTCGACGTCTGAACGGGCCCTCTGTTGACAGCGCGGGCACGATCATTTATGAATACATAATAATTGTACACTTACTATGTGGAGGATATAAGCAATGGCAAATATTACCCTTTCTCTTGATGACGGGCTGATAAAGGCGGGCAGGGAGTATGCCAGGAAGAATCATGGCACCTCCCTGACAAACCTCATCAGGAAGCTCCTCAAGGACACCGTCACCCCTTCATCGGGGCAGTGGGTCCATGAGTGCTTCGCCCTCATGGACAAGGCAAAGGGTCGTTCCGGCACCAAGGGCCTGTCACGGGAGGACCTGTCCCGTGGGTAAGGTCTTCCTGGACACGAACACCATCCTCTACGCCATGGACCTCGGCAGCCCGGGAAAACGGAGCCGATCGAGGGCACTGCTCCAGGAGGCGGCCGAGAAGCGCAGAGGGGTCATCTCCACCCAGGTGATGCAGGACCTCTTCGTGGCCGCGACCCGGAAGCTGGGCGCCGACCCCCTCCACGTGAAGGAGATCATCCACGGCCTCACGCACTTCGAGGTGGTCACCATAGGTCCGGCCCTCATCGATGAGGCCATCGACTGCAGCATCCTCCAGCGCATTTCGTTCTGGGATGCCCTCGTGGTCGTGGCCGCGGAGAGCGCCAGGTGCAGCGAGATCTGGTCCGAAGACCTCGGCGCAGGGCAGATTATCCGCGGCGTGAAGATCGTCAACCCGTTCTCCTAACACGCGGCGGGCATGAAAAAACCACGACCCTTGTGGGCCGTGGTTTCGTACGGATCGTTCGGTATGAGATGGGGGCTGTCCTGTCAGTTCTCCGCCTTCTCGGGTACGCGGGCCGCATGCCCGAGGAACCTGATGGTGATGGCTGCGAATGCCGCGATGCCTGCTGCCAGAATGATGACTGTCATGGCTAAGCCCTCCGTGCCTTTCTCTCGATGACCACCTCTTCGATGAACCCCTTGAAGCCCAGCGCGATGCCGGCGACGAGTCCCACCAGCGTGAAGTTGGGGGCCATGTTCAACGCCTTGTCCAGGTACATGCCGCCGTAGAGGCCGAGGAAGGTCATGGTCACGAGCACCAGGCTGTAGCCGCTGATCCTGCAGAGCCGGTTCCTGACTTCGCGGTTGATGGCTTCTTTCGTGCGTTTCATGGCCTTGCCTCCCATTGGGGTTTATCCCTTTCCTAGAAGAGGTTCATGAGGATCTGCCGAGCCGGGCCGGTGTTGACGCCCACTAGGGTCACGATCATGACGAACACTGCGGTTGCTTCCACCGGGGTGAGTCCCAATACCCTGTAGGTGAACCTGATGCCGATGCCGGTCATGAACAGTGCGCCGAGAACGATCCATAATGTCATCATTGTCTTGCCCTCCTGGGGTTTGTTTTTTCTTTCTGCTTTCTATAAGGCAAGGGGCGTGCCAAATCGGGCACGCTTATAACTCATTGAAAATACACACATCCCAAATCCCTGGAACCCATGCCGTTTGACAATCTGTCACTTAGATCCCGCAGGAGCGGTGGGCATGGTACAATTTGACAAACCAATGGCCACAAGGCAGGGAGGAGGGTTGACAGATTGGCAAAATGCGGAGGCAAGGTTTGCCTTGAATCTCTGCCCTGATCGTGGATAATGGTCCTGTACTGCTATACTTACAATGAAGGGGGAGGATCTATGCAGCTCGAGACCGTCCTGCTCGACCAGTACGAAGGCATTGCCGTGATCCGCATGAACCGGCCGAAAGAGATGAACACGCTCAACTTCCAGCTCACCAAAGACCTTGTCAGGGCCCTGGAGGCCTGCTGGGACGACGACGCCACCAAGGTGGTGGTCTTTACGGGCACGGGCAAGGCCTTCTGCGCGGGCGGCGACGTGGCGGCCTTCAACAGCGCAGCCGACATCGGGGACGCCACCCGGCAGATGACCAAGGACTTCGACCCCCTCATCTCGGGCATCCGCCGCATACCCAAGCCTGTCATCGCCATGGTGAACGGCATCTGCATGGGCGCAGGCCTATCCCTGGCCGCGGCCTGCGACATGAGGATCTGCGCGTCTTCCGCCGTGTTCCGCCAGGCCTACACCTCGGTGGGTCTCACGCCCGACGGCGCCTGGAGCCTGCACGTGCCCCTGCTCATCGGGTTCGGCCGGGCAAGCGAGCTCATCTTCAGCGACCCCATGGTGGACGCGAAGAAGGCCTTCGAGATGGGCATGGTCACCGAGGTGGTCGACGACACCGAGCTCGAGGCCGCGACCATGAAGCGGTCCCGTCGCCTGGCGTCCGGGCCGCTCAAGGCCTTTGCCGTTGCCAAGAACAACCTCAACCGGGCCATGCTCGGCGTGCTGGAGAGCCAGCTCGAGCAGGAGCGCCTGGGCATCATGGAGTCGGCCAGGACAGCGGATGCCCGGGAAGGCATTACCGCGATCCTGGAGAAGAGGAAGCCGGCGTTCAGGGGGGAGTGACATCCCTGCGTTTCAGGGTATCAACGCAAGGATATCAGCAAACGGCACCGCGCCCTCCCGCAGGCATGCGGGCGGCCAGGCGGTGAGGTCGATGAGCGTGGAGGGCTTCCCACCCGGGGTCCGCCCGCCGTCCAGGACGGCATCGATGTCCAGGCCGAGGCGTTCGACCTCCTCCGCGGTCCGGGCCGGCGGCTCGCCGGTACGGTTGGCCGAGGTGGAGGTGATGGGTCCAACCTGTTGAACCAGGCCGGCGGCATGTCTGTCCGGGGAGATGCGCAGGGCGATCTTCCCCCCGGGGGCCAGGAGCGGGTCGAGTTCCTGACTGGCATCGAGGAGCACGCTCACCGGGCCGGGCCAGACCCGTTCCAGGAGGGCCTGCTGCCTGTCGCTGATGATCGCCAGGTCCGCGGCCATGGCCAGGTCGCTGATCAGCACGATCATGCCCTTGAGCACCTCCCTGCCCTTGGCCACGATGATGCGGTTCAAGCCTGATGCATTGTTGATGCACGTCCCCAGGCCGTAGAAGGTCTCGGTGGGGTAGGCGACGACGGAGCCGGTCCTTGCGAGAAGAAACGAGGCGACGCGAGGGACATCGGGGGTGATGAGCATGATCAGGCGTTCCTGATGCTCTCGTCCTCTTCGGTCACGGCCCTGCGCATGTCGGTACGGTACTGGTCGAGTTTCTTCGCGAGCCCCTCATTGGCCAGGGCGAGAATCTCCACGGCCAGCAGGGCCGCGTTCCGTGCGCCCGGCTTGCCGATGCCCATGGTGGCCACCGGCACGCCCGGGGGCATCTGAACCATGGCCAGCAGAGCGTCCAGGCCGCCCAGCGTCGAGGAGGCGACGGGCACCGCGATGACGGGCAACGTGGTGTGCGCCGCGATGACACCCGCCAGGTGGGCGGCCATGCCCGCACCCGCGATGATCATGGAGAACCCGCTGTCGCGGGCCGCCTTCGTGAAGGCCATGACCTCCTCAGGGGTGCGGTGCGCGGACATGATGCGCATCTCGTGCTGGATGCCGAACTGCCTGAGTATTGCCGCAGCCTCCTCCATGGCCGGGAGGTCGGACTTGCTTCCCATGAGAATGGCTACCTTCATGACAACCTCCTGAGGGCCTTGTGCCCGATATCCCTGCGAAAGTGCATGCCGGCAAACGAAATCATGGACGCGGCCCGGTAGGCCTTCTCGATGGCGGACGTGAGGTCGTCCGCCACGGCGGTCACGCCCAGGACCCTGCCGCCGGCGGTGACGAAAGAGCTTTCCTGCAGCCTGGTGCCGGCATGGAACACCTTGACGCCCTCGATGGCGTCGGCCTTGTCGATCCCGCTGATGACCCTGCCCTTGGTGATGGGGCCCGGGTAGCCCTCGGAGGCCATGACCACGCACACGCTGGGGCCGGCCGACGATTCGAGCCGGGCGTTCTTGATGCCGCCGCCCTGGGCCACCTCGAGCATGACCGGCACGATGTCGCTTGCGCACCGCATGAGCAGGGGCTGGGTCTCGGGGTCGCCCATGCGCACGTTGAACTCCAGGACCGACGGCCCTTCGGGTGTGATCATGAGCCCTGCATAGATGACGCCCCGGTAGGTGATGCCTCTCTTCTTCAGGCCCCACACCAGGGGCTGCAGGATCCTGTCGATGACCGTGCCGGTCATGGCGTCGTCCACGACGGGCGCGGGCGAGTACGCGCCCATGCCGCCCGTGTTGGGCCCCTGGTCGCCATCAAAGACCCGCTTGTGGTCCTGGGACGAGGCAAAGGGCAGTACGTTTTCGCCGTCGCACACCGCGATGAACGATGCCTCCTCGCCGGCGAGGAGCTCCTCGACCACCACCAGGTCGCCGGCCGCGCCGAAGGCGCGCTTCACCATGACCTCGTCGACGGCGGAGTAGGCCTCGTCCTTGGTCGCACAGACGAGCACGCCCTTGCCCGCTGCCAGGCCGTCGGCCTTGACCACCACGCCACCGGGGGCTTTTTCGATGAATGACCTGGCGGCCTGTGCGTCCGTGAAGACCTGGTAGTCGGCCGTGGGGATGCCGCAGGTTTTCATCACGTCCTTGGCAAAGGCCTTGGACCCTTCGAGCATGGCCGCGGCCTTTTCCGGGCCGAACACGGCCAGGCCCTCGGCCCTGAACGCATCGGCCATGCCTGCGGCCAGGGGCGCCTCGGGACCAACCACGGTGAGGTCAAAGGCGTTGTCCCTGGCGAAGCGCAGCAGGCCGGTGATGTCATCGGCGCCGATGTCGATGCACACCGCATCGGCGGCAATACCGCCGTTGCCCGGCGCGCAGAACACCTCATCCACCAGGGGACTGACCGCGATCTTCCAGCACAGCGCGTGCTCCCTGCCTCCGGACCCGACGACGAGGATCCTCATAGCCGTTCTCCTAGTGCCTGAAGTGGCGCATGCCGGTGAAGATCATGGCCATGCCGTGCTCGTCGGCCGCCTGGATGACCTCGGCGTCGCGCACCGAGCCCCCTGGCTGCACGATGGCCGTTGCACCGGCCCTGGCCGCCTCGTCCACGCCGTCGCGGAAGGGGAAGAAGGCGTCGGAGGCCACCACCGTGCCCTTCGTGGACAGGCCCGCATTGGCCGCCTTGAGGATGGCGAGCTTCGAGGAGTCCACCCGGCTCATCTGGCCCGCGCCCACGCCGATGAGCTGGTCCTTCGTGGCGTAGATGACCGCGTTGGACTTCACGTACTTGACGATCTTCCAGGCAAAGCTCAGCGCCTCCAGCTCGTCCGCGGTGGGCCCGCGCTTCGTGACCACCTGGGCCTTCGACAGGTCCACGGCGCCCAGGTCGCGCTCCTGCAGGAGCAGGCCTCCTACGACCCGGCGCGACGCCAGGAGCTGCCTCTTGGCTGCCGGGCCGCCTGCGATGCCCGGCACCTTGAGGAGCCGCACGTTCTTCTTCGCCTCCAGGATGGCCAGGGCCTCGGGGGTGTAGTCGGGCGCCACCACGACCTCGGTGAAGATCTCGCCGATGGCGCGGGCCGTGTCGGCGTCCACGGTGCGGTTGAGCCCCACGATGCCGCCGAAGGCGCTCGCGGTGTCCACGGCCAGGGCCCTCCGGTATGCCTCGGTCAGGGTGCCCTCGGACTGGGCCGCGCCGCAGGGGTTGGAGTGCTTGAGGATCACGCAGGCCGGCCTGCCGAACTCCATGATGAGATCCAGGGCCGCGTCCGCGTCCATGATGTTGTTGTAGGAGAGCTCCTTGCCCCAGAGCTGCTCGGCAGTTGCGATGGCCGGCTGGTCGATGACCGGCTCGGCGTAGAACGCGGCCTTCTGGTGGGGGTTCTCGCCGTAGCGCATGGTCTGCCTGCGCTGGTACTGGACCGTGTAGGTGAGCGGGAACTGTCCCTCCTCCACGTCGATGCCCTGGAGGTAGTTTGAGATGGCCGCATCGTAGCGGGCCGTCAGTGAGAAGGCGTCCCGGGCGAGCTCGAAGTTGGTCTTCTCGCTCACGGAACCGCCGGAGGCCTTCATCTCGGCGATGATCCGCGGGTACTGGGCAGGGTCGGTCACGACCGACACATATTTATTGTTCTTGGAGGCTGCCCTCACCATGGCGGGCCCGCCGATGTCGATGTTCTCGATGGCCTCCTCCAGGGAGGCGCCCTTGGCGATGGTCTCCTCGAAGCGGTAGAGGTTGACGATGAGCATGTCGATGGGCCTGATGCCGTGCTTCTTCATGGCCTCGACGTGTTCGGGGTTGTCCCGGATGGCGAGCATGCCGCCGTGGACCAGGGGGTGCAGGGTCTTGAGCCTGCCGTCCATCATCTCGGGGAACCCGGTGTACTCGGAGATGTCCATGACCGTGATGCCGCTGTCCTTTAAAGCCTTGGCCGTGCCGCCGGTGGAGATGATCTCCACCCCGAACGAGGCGAGCTCGCGCATGAAATCCGTGATGCCCTTCTTGTCCGTGACGCTCACGAGGGCCCGTGTGATCTGAGGCATGTGAACTCCTTTCTGTGGGAAAATGGATGTATAAAGGGAGGTGTAAAGCGATTAATTGTTGTGTGCCCCTTTAAAACCTGCCCCTTGAATGTAATACCAGGTGAGAAGCGGCACCATGCGTTTGTACAGCCCGGTGTCGAGGAAGCCGATGTGCTCCATGTGGTGGCGCACCTCGTCGCCCGAGATATCGCCGGCCATCATGCCGTTGC
>JAKPQL010000070.1 GCA_029547045.1 Deltaproteobacteria bacterium
GCCCACCTCCGAGTCGCCGTTGGCCGAGATGGTGCCCACCTGCTCGATCTCCTTCTTGTCCTCCACCTTGCGGCTCATCTTCTTGAGATCCTCCACGATGGCCGCGGTGGCCCTGTCGATGCCCCGCTTGAGGTCCATGGCGCTCATGCCGGCCGCCAGGTACTTGAGGCCCTCGGTGTAGATGGCCTGGGCCAGAACCGTGGCCGTGGTGGTGCCGTCTCCGGCCACGTCCGAGGTCTTGGACGCGACCTCCTTCACCATCTGGGCGCCCATGTTCTCGAACTTGTCCTTGAGCTCGATCTCCTTGGCCACGGTGACGCCGTCCTTGGTCACGTTCGGCGCGCCGAACATCTTGTCCAGGACCGCGTTTCTCCCCTTGGGGCCAAGCGTCGCCTTCACCGCGTCGGCCAGCTTGTTCACGCCGGCGAGCACCTTGGCCCTCGCCTCGTCCGCATACAGGATCTTCTTTGCAGGCATGTCCGTTCCTCCTTACTTGGAAATGATGCCGAGGATGTCATCCTCTTTCATGATGAGCAGCTCTTCGCCGTCTATCTTGATGTCATTGCCGGCGTACTTGGAGAAGAGCACCTTGTCGCCCTTCTTCACGTCCAGAGGAACCATCGTGCCGTCCTCGTTCCTCCGCCCTGGACCCGCGGCGATCACCTCGCCCATCTGGGGCTTCTCCTTGGCGGTATCCGGGATGATGATCCCCCCCTTGGTCTTCTGGTCTTCCTCGATCCTCTTGACAATCACCCGATCATGCAATGGCCTGATCTTCATATATCCTCCTTTTTACACAGGGTGGTACAGGGTATCGTGTTAGCACTCATTGATTGTGAGTGCTAACACGATGTAATGAATTGTCAGGTCATTGTCAAGTCCCAAGATGAAGTGCTCTTGACTCAGGCAGGAAACCATGAAAGATGAGGGTATGCCATGCGCTCCGCTGAGGCCAGAAAGGCTTGTGTGACATGAAGAGGGGGGATCTCCAGCCCGGGAGGTGCCATCCCCTGGGCGCCACCGTGTACCCGAACGGGGTGAACTTCTCCCTTTTTTCCCGCAGCTGCTACGGGGTGGAGCTCCTCTTCTTCGACGGCCCAGATGACGCACAGCCCTCGCGTATCGTGAGGCTCGATCCCAGGACGAACAAGACCTTCCACTACTGGCACTGCTTCGTGCCGGGCATCGTTCCGGGTCAGCTCTACGGCTACCGGGTGCACGGGGCCTTTGACCCCGGGAGGGGGCTGCTGTACGACGGCCGGAAACTGCTGCTGGACCCCTATGCAAAGGCCGTTGCCCTGGGAAGGAACTACGACCGGTCGGCGGGGTGCCGGCCCGGCGATAACACCGGTCATGCCGCCAAGGCCGTGGTGGTGGACCCATCCGGTTACGACTGGGAGGGCGACGAGCCGCTGAGGAGCGACTACGCCACGAGCGTCATCTACGAGCTCCACGTGGGGGGCTTCACCCGGCACCCCTCCTCGGGGGTTGCCCCGGCACGCAGGGGGACCTATGCCGGGCTCGTGGAGAAGATCGGCTACCTCAAGGAGCTTGGCATCACTGCGGTGGAGCTCATGCCGGTGCAGCAGTTCGACGTGCAGGACGCCCCCCCGGGCCTGAGGAACTACTGGGGGTACAGCCCCATGGCGTTCTTCGCCCCCCACAGCGGCTACAGCTCGGCGGCCGACCCGCTCCTGGCCATGGACGAGTTCAGGGACATGGTGAAGGCCCTGCACAGGGCGGGCATCGAGGTCATCATGGACGTGGTGTTCAACCACACCGCCGAGGCCGGGCACGAGGGCCCCACCCAGTCGTTCAGGGGTCTCGAGAACACGACCTACTACATCTACGACCTGGTGCACAGGCGCTACGAGAACTACAGCGGATGCGGGAACACGGTGAACACCAACCACTCCGTGGTGCGCAGGATGATCTCCGAGTGCCTGCGCTACTGGGTGGAGCACATGCACGTGGACGGGTTCCGCTTCGACCTGGCCTCGGTCATGGCCCGGGGCGAGAGCGGTGAACCCCTGGAACGGCCTCCCATCCTGTGGTCCATCGAGTCGGACCCCGTGCTCGCAGGCACCAAGATCATAGCCGAGGCATGGGACGCGGCGGGGCTGTACCAGGTGGGCTCGTTCATCGGGGAACGGTTTGCCGAGTGGAACGGCCAGTTCCGGGACGATGTGCGGCGGTTCGTCAAGGGGGACCGCTCCGAGGTGTTCAGGCTCACCAACCGCATCCTGGGAAGCCCGGACATCTACCCGCAGCCGGATCGGGAGACCAACCGCAGCATCAACTTCGTCACCTGCCACGACGGGTTCACCCTGAACGACCTCGTGTCCTACAACGCAAAGCACAACGAGGCGAACGCGGAGCAGAACAGGGACGGCAGCGACTACAACTTCAGCTGGAACTGCGGGGTGGAGGGGCCGTCCTCCAGCAGGGCAATGGAAGCGCTCAGGCTGCGGCAGATCAAGAACTTCCTCGCCATCCTGTTCATCTCCCAGGGCACGCCCATGCTCCTCATGGGAGACGAGGTGCGCAGGACCCAGCACGGCAACAACAACGCCTACTGCCAGGACAACGAGACATCCTGGTTCGACTGGGACGCCATCAGGCAGCACGGCGACCTGCTGCGGTTCGTGCAGGGGTTGATCCGGTTCTCTCGGTCCTACTCGGTGTTCAACCTCTCCCATATACCCCGGCAGCCCTACACGGATGGCGATGCGCAGGTGACATGGCACGGGGTGCGGCAGAAGAGGCCCGACCTGGGGGACGAGTCCAGGAGCGTCGCGTGCGAGCTGAAATCCAGGCTCGACAGCGAGCACGTATTCATCATGATCAGCGCCTTCTGGGAGCCGCTGGCCTTCGAGCTTCCCAGGTGTGACGCGGGGTATGCCTGGCACCGCGTCGTCGACACCTCCCTCAGGCCCGGAGAAGACTACTGCCAGCCCGGCAGGGCGCCCCGGATCACGGGCAGGAGATACCTGCTCAGGGACCGGTGCGTGGCCGTGCTGGTGGCGCGCAGGGTCAAGGCGCCCAGGACCGGAACGAATGACCGGACATGATCGCACACATTCCCCATTGATGCCTGAAGGGGTTTCGAGGTATTGACTCGGGAGTGTGTGTTGATATTAATACCATCAAGGGCCCGGTGCTGCCGGGTTCTTTCCAGCAAGGAGGAAAGGATGAGCATTAAGAAGCAGTATCTGAAGACCAAACCGGAGTGCAAGGTGACATTCTCGCTCCCCAAGGACATGAGCAAGGCTGCGGGCTCTGTCTACCTGGTGGGTGAATTCAACGGCTGGGACACGGGTTCACACCCCATGAAGCTCCACAAGGACGGCTCATTCAACCTTACCATCAATCTCGAGAAGGACAGGGAATACCAGTTCCGCTACCTCATCGACGGCACCGTCTGGGAAAACGACGACTGCGCCGACAGATATGTGCGGAGCCCCTACGGAGACTGCGACAATTCCGTGGTCATCGTCTGATCGGGTCGCTTCACCACTACTACACGAGCAGGAGGGATGCCGGGCACCCCGCGCATGCACGGGGATCGTGGCATACGACCAAATGGATGCACCCGATGAGCGCAATGCCTTCCTGGACCAGATCGCCCGGATAGCCAACAGCTCGCCCTATTACCGGCATGTGCGGATGCAGGTGGTGGAGTTCACCCCGAACGGGTGCATCATGACCATGGATGCAGGGCACGACCACAGCAACCTCTACGGCAACACCCACGGCGGGGCCATCGCCTCCATCGCGGACTCGACGTGCGGGATCTCGCTGGTGCCGGCGCTCCATGCGGACGAGTACGCCATGACCCAGCACCTGGACGTGAGCTACCTGAGGCCTGCAGGGATCGGACTCCTCAGGGCCGAGGGGCGGCTCATCTCACGGGGAAGGAATTCCGCCGTTCTGGAAGCCGACGTGTTCGACGGGCAGGGAGAACTCGTGGCCCATGCCCACTCCATCCACAGCATCAGGAGGAGGCCGGGCGGGTTCCATGCCAAGGGCGGGCCGGAGGGGAAACCCTGATCTCGCCGGTCACGCCCAGAGCCCGATCACGAAGACCCCGCACACCATGACGGCGGCGCCGAGAAGCCGCTCCCCGATGTCTTCCTCCCGGAACAGGAAAGCGCCGTAGAGTACCCCGAAGAGGAGGCTCGTCCGCTTCACCGCGATCATGTAGGCCGCCTGGACCAGTGAGATCGCCGTCATGTGGCTCAGGACCATGACGCCGAACACGGCACCCACCGCGAGGCCCGACAGGGGTTTCGACACGAGACTTGCCACCCGTGCCCCCGGCACCAGGGGCATGAGAAGGAGCATGAGGACCGACAGGCACGAGAAGTACACGATGCCGAAGAAGGCCGGGCTCGAGTGGAGGACCCCCACCTTGCCCAGCGCCGAGGTGACGGCGTAGATCATGGAGACCAGGAGCATGAGCCTGGACCCGGGTTCCCTGGCGATGGCCCTCAGGGGGGCGGAGAGGCCGTTCTTTGCCTTCGAGATGTGCAGGGTATAGGACCCCGCGACGATGAGCGCGATGCCGAGTACCCCCTGCAGGCTGAGGCGTTCGCCGAGGATGGCCCAGCCGGACAGGATCAGAAAGGCGGGGGTGAAGGCGAGGAAGGGCAGGGTAAGGGACAGGGGAGATACCTTGATGGCCTTCATGGCGCAGGTCAGGCCAATGATCTCCAGGGGCAGCCCGCAGGCGATGACCGCATAGAAGACATGGTCCACCCGGGGCCAGGGGATGAAGAACAGGACCGGAGCCAGCCAGGGAAGCGCGTACCCCACCCGGACCGCGCCCATTTCATAGGGGCTGAGGTACCCCAGGCGCCATTTCAGCAGGGCGTCGGCGGTGGCCGAGGATACGGCCGCTGCGAGAGACAGGACAAGCCATGTCATAGGTTCCTACAGCACCACACAACGGCCCTGCGCATCAACCATTTTTTCGCTCAGGCACCAGATGGTCCCCGTCCAGGCGATTTTTCCCGGAGAGGTTGCTTCTGACCGTCAGAGCCCTATATTGGTAGCATACGGAGAGGGTGAGACAATGAGAGGGCACTCGTGGGGGTACATATGAGTGAAAAGAGATTCACTACGCTGGAAACCATGGTGGCCTATCATGAAGACACGATCCAGAAGCTCAATGACGTGGTATACAAGCAGCAGGTCATGATCGACAGGATGGAGGAGCGGATCGAAGCCCTTGCGCGGCTCCTCCAGGGCACTGATCAGCCGGCTGCCGATGAGGCGGACAAGTAGCTCTTCCGCTGTTCCGTCCCTCGAGAGCGGCCATCGGATTTCCTGGGCAACAGGCACGGGGTTCATCGAGCCTTGTGCAGGATCTCGTCCAGTTCGTCGTCCGTGAGCACGATGGGGTTGCCCCTCATGCTGCTGGCGCGCCGGGCCCCGGTCACGAGCTCGGGGAAGAGACCCTCGTCGATCCCGATGGAATGCAGCGGCTCCACGTGAAGGAAAGACCCGAGGTTCTTCAGCCAGTCTATGCCGTCTTCGGCCGTGGCCGACGCCTTGCCGGTCATGATCCGGGCCACCTCCTTGAACCGCTCCAGCGCCCGGGACTCCGGCATGCGCCGTTTCAGGGCCCTGACATTCACCTCCATCACGTGGGGCAGCAGGGCCGCGCAGATAAGGCCGTGGGGTGTCCTGCACCGGCCTCCTGCGGCGGCTGCGAAGCCGTGGACCGCACCCAGCCTGGCGTTGGCCAGGGCGATGCCGCTGAACAGGCTTGCCAGGGCCATGTCCTCGCGGGCATTCGCGTTCCTGCCGTCTTCGTACGCGGTCCTGATGGACCGGCAGGCCCTGGCCAGACCCTCCCTGCAGATGCCGTCGGTGAGGGGGTTGGCACCGCTGGACACGAAGGATTCCACCAGCTGGGTCAGGGCGTCGAGGCCGGTGCTCGCGGTGATGCCCGGTGGAAGCGAAAGGGTCAGGTCCGGGTCCACCACCACCAGACTGGGCAGCATGAGCGGTGAGCGAAGGCTCACCTTGATCCCGTGCTCCTCGGCGATGATCACCGCGTTCCTGGTCACCTCGCTGCCGGTGCCGGCGGTGGTGGGCACGGCGATGTACGGGGCAGGGGGGCTGATGAGCGGCCGGGCCCTTCCCACCACCTCCAGGTAGTCGGCCAGTTCTCCGGGATTGCTCATCAGGGCTGCCACGGCCTTGGCCGTGTCGATGGCGCTTCCGCCGCCGATGGCCAGGACGCAGTCGCACCCGTTCTCGCGTGCCCTCGACAGCCCCTGCTGCACGGTGGCCGTGGTGGGTTCCGAGGCGACCTGGAACAGGACGGTTCCCAGACCGCGGTTTTTCAGCCTGTCCACGATGCCCTGCCACCGGTGGGGGTTCTTCCCGGTCACGAGGAGGCAGTGCCTGCCCAGGGAAGGGGCCGCATCCGCCACCTCGCCGATACACCCCTGGCCGAAGATGATCCTGCCCGCAGTGGCGAATTCAAATCGCATGTGTCCTCCGTTCAACCATGGCGCACCCCGTCACCAGCCGGCATCGGCAGGGAAGACGTTCGTATAGCGGACGCTGCTCCGCGGTTCGGCCATCATGTGCTCCACCGCATCACGCCAGGCCTTGTAGTGTGCGGTCTCCTTGTGCAGGGCCGGGGCCTCCGGGGAGCGGTACGCCTCCACGAGCACGAACCGCGACGGGTCGTCCTCCTGCTCAACGACGTCGAACCGGGCTATGCCGGGCTCCTTCACGCTGTTTTGTGCGTTCTCGCGGGTCGCCTCCCTGAAGGCCTCGATGAATTCCTTCTTCACATGGACAAAGACATGGACAATGACCATGGAACATCCCCCCTCTCCACTGTGGTCTTCCTGCGATACCATAGTGCCTGTTCCGCTCGTGCATCAAGCCGAAAAAGCGGGAATGCCCAGGGTCATGCGGGCATCGGGCACACGGAGGCCGTGGGCGTGTGTGCTCGTGAGGGTAGGACACTGACCGTCACGGAAATTAACATATTTGAATTTGTTTATTCTCGATTGATCATGTGCCGAAGAGATCTCCATGGAGGTATTCCACCCAATCCCTCTTGACGTGATGCAGATCGGCGAAAAGACCGTGGTGGACCTGTTCATCCTCCACGAGGGCAGGCACATGCCTTTTCTCGGGACCGACGGTGTCTTCACCAGGGAACACCTTGCCGAGCTGAGCCGCTTCGGCATTACCAAGGTGTACATCCGGGGCGGGGACGCCAGGGCCTTCGAGAAGTACGTGCACGATTTCTCGGAGATGATCCTCAACGATCCCACGATCCCTCCCAGGGTCAAGGAGGCCACGTTCTACGTCTCCGCCAGCCACGCCCTCAGAAAGGCCATGATCGACCCCGGCCAGGAGCGTTTCGAGGAGATCAGGAAGACCATCAGGCCCATGCTGAGGAACATCATGGTGAACAAGGTGCTCCTGAACGACCTCTTTGCCATCACCGAGCACGATTTCATCACCTACACGCACAGCATCAACGTGGGCATCTACGCCACCGCCCTGGTCATGAACCTGAACGGCGGCGAGAACGCCGCAAGCATGGAGAGCCTGGAGCGCCAGTGCTACGGATATTTCCTCCATGACATCGGGAAGTGCATGATGCCGCTCAGCATCCTCAAGAAGCCCGGAAAATTAAGCGAGGAGGAGTGGGTGGTCATGAGGAAGCATCCCCAGTGGGGGTATGCGATCCTCATGGAGACGGGCTTCCTCACCGACGAGGCGGCCTACATCTCCATGCAGCACCATGAGCGGCCCGACGGGAGCGGCTATCCCTTCGGCATGACCGACATCCACCCGTGCGCCAGGATCTGCGCCTTTGCGGACATCTTCGACGCCCTGATATCCGAGCGCCCCTACAAGTCCCCCATGAAGCCACTGGATGCCATCGAGGTCCTGAAGAAGGAGATCTACACCGATTTCGACAGGACCCTGGTGGATACCTTCACCCGCATGCTGGGTCTGAACGAGGAACAGATGCCGCTGCCCCGGGTGGCCGCCGGCATGTGACCATCTGCCCTGTCCACGAAGCATCTTCCACACCATGCTTGAAAATCCCTTGACAGGGTAAACGATTCCCGCTATTAATTGGTCCGGCCACCCGACCAATTAAGGAGACATCCATGAACATGCCCGCAGCCAGGACAGGACACCTCAGCAGGAGCAGGCTGTACGAGAAGATCTCGGCCATCCTGCTCAAGCAGATCATCAAGGGTGAGATACCCGTGGGCCGCAAGCTGCCCACGGAGCGCAACCTGGCGCTGTCCTTCGACGTGAACCGCTCCACCATCCGGGAGGCGCTCAAGAAGCTGGAGTCCCTGGAGGTCATCGAGATCAGGCACGGCGACGGGGTGTACGTGAAGGATTACCTGGAGAGCCCCAGCCTGGACCTCATCTACGCCCTGTTCTACATGGACGACGCCCTTGATGCGGACATCCTCATGACCCTGCTCGAGGTGAGGGGCATCCTGGTGCCCGAGATGGCGGCCAACGCGGCCTGCAACAGGACATCGGAACACCTCGAGGAACTCCGGAGGGCCGTGTTCGAGAGCGCGGGAAGGAGCGTGCTGGAGCGGGACATGGCGGTTCACCACGTCATCGCGCGGGCGAGCGGCAACATCCTCTACCTCATCCTGCTCAATTTCTTCAACCGCTTCTTCGTGGACTTCGGCCACCTCTACTTCGATGTCCCGGAGAATGCAGAGCGCTCCGTGCGGTTCCACCGGGACATCTACGAGGCCATCAGGCGGGCCGACCCGGAGCAGACCAGGCAGGTCATGCGGGAGGTGCTCGTGTACGCGCAGCAGGCCATACGCGCCTACATCGAGAGAATCAAGGAAAGGGGAGAGACGGCATGAAGAGATGCATAGAGGAGCCCTGCACCCACGCCTTCGACGTGATCGTCGTGGGCGGGGGCATCACCGGGGCCGCAGTTGCCTATGAGGCAGCGAGCCGTGGTCTGAAGACAGTGCTCGTGGAAAAGAGGGACTTCGCCTGGGCCACCTCGGCCGCCACCTCCAAGCTCATCCACGGCGGGCTGCGATACCTGGCCAACGCCGAGTTCGGCCTGGTGAGGGAGTCCCTCAAGGAGCGCAGGACCATGGAGAACATCGCCCCCAACTTCGTCCACCCCATCCCCATGATGATGGTGCACGATGCGGTGTGCCCGAAAAACAACGCCGTGGAGATCGGCATCGGGCTTAGGATCTACGACGCGCTGTCCTACGACCGCAACCGCACCTGGGACAGGAGCAAGAAGATCCCGGCGCACCGGAAGGTCTCTCCCGCAGAGGCGTACGTGCTGGAGCCGGGGATCATCGCCCAGGACATGAAGAGCGCGTCCGTGTTCTACGACTGTGCGAACATCTTTCCCGAGCGCCTGACCCTGGCCTTCATCAAGTCCGCGGTGCACCACGGTGCCCACGTTGCAAACTACGCACAGGTGCAGGGCTTCGTGGCGAACGGGAACGGGCGGATCAAAGGCGTGCGGGTATGCGACCTGCTCGCCGGAAGGGAGGTGGAGATAGCCGGTACCATGGTGATCAACTGCGCCGGACCCTGGGCGGACCTCCTCCTCGGCCTGGCCAGGTGTGATACCGCCACGGGAACGCTCAAGCGCTCCGAGGGCATCCACATCGTCACCCGGAAGCGGGTGAACACCCACGTGGTGAGCTACATGACCCGGGAGGCCAGGCACTTCTTCATGGTGCCATGGCGGAACCACACGCTCATCGGCACCACGGACCAGCCCTTCACGGGCGACCCGGACAACTACCGGGTGAGCGCACAGAGCATCCGGGGCCTCATGGAGGAGGTGAACATGACGCTGGGCACCGAGGCGGTGACCATGGACGATGTCCTGTACGCCTACGGCGGCCTGCGGCCCCTGGTGGAGGACGCCTCGGCCGACACCTACGGCACGTCCCGGCGCTACGAGATCTACGACAACGCGGCAGACGGCCTGGAGGGCCTCGTCACCGTGGAAGGCGGCAAGTTCACCACGAGCAGGAACCTGGCGGAAAAGGCCGTTGACCTGGTGGAGCGGAAGCTCGGCAGGAAGAAGACCGCCTCGCCCACGGCCCGGCGCTATCTCTGGGGCTCCCAGATCCCTGACATCAAGGCCTTCGTGTTGGATACGGCCCGGAAGAACAGGGACTTCGGCGCTGACACGAACCGGTACCTGGCCCTGAACTACGGCACCGAGACGGAGCCTGTCATGACCTTGGCCCGCCGGGAGGAAGGCCTCAGGGAGACGCTGAACGCCGACGGCGAGATCCTGGCCCAGGTGGTCTACGCGGTGAGGCACGAGATGGCCCGCACGCTTTCCGATATCGTGCTCCGCCGCACGGGCATCGCCACGCTGGGAAACCCCGGCACACAGGTGCTCGAAAAGGTGGCCCGCACAGCCGGGCATGAGCTCGGCTGGGATGCGGACCGGGTGGACAGGGAGCTGGTCCAGACCGTGGAGACCCTGAGGGTCCCCGTTGACTGAGGAGGTGCGCGGCATGAAACGGTTTACCCCCGAGTGGACGGAAGCGGCCCCGCCCAAGGGTTCCTGGCGGTCCGTGTTCAAGTACGGGAATCCATCCGAATTCAAGCACCCGAGCCGCGGGTGGTACGAGATGATCAAGCAGGACTTCTCCATGACCGATGCCGACTTCCGGACCCGGAGGGACGAGGGCCTGGAGCAGGTGCGCCTGAACAGGCCGGTCACCCTTGAACCCCGGCACCGCGCCCGGTTCGAGGACATGGTGGGCGCCCAGAACGTGCAGTCGGACGACTACAGCCGCGTGCGCTACGCCAGCGGAAAGACCACGGAGGAGATGCTCGAGCTCAGGCACGCCGTGGCGGAATACGCGGCCGACCTGGTTATCCACCCCCGGAACAAGCAGGACGTGCAGCAGGTCGTGGCCTACTGCCACGAGCACGCCATACCCATCTATGCCTTCGGCGCCGGGAGTTCGGTGAACTTCGGGGTGCGGCCGGCACAGGGAGGCATCTCGCTCGTGCTGAGCACGCACATGAACAGGGTCCTCGCAGTCAACGAGCTCAACCAGACCGCCACGGTGCAGCCCGGCATGTACGGGCCTGCCTATGAAGAGGCGCTGCGCATGGCCCCCGAGCTGTTCCACACCGCTCACCGCTACACCTGCGGCCACTTCCCCCAGTCCTTCGAGTACTCGAGCGTGGGCGGCTGGATCGTGACCCTGGGGTCGGGCCAGGCGTCGTCCTACTACGGCGATGCCTGTGACCTGGTCATCAGCCAGGAATACGTCACCCCGGCAGGCACCTTCAGGACCCATGACTACCCGGCCACGGCAACGGGCCCAAAGGTGAACGACATTATGAAGGGCAGCGAGGGGTGCTTCGGCATCCTGGTGGAGGTCACCCTGAAGATCTACCGGGCCATGCCGGAGAACACCCGGTACTTCAGCTTCATGTTCCCCTCCTGGGAGGCGGCCGTGGATGCGAGCCGCGAGGTCTGTCAGGGAGAGTTCGGCATGCCCGCCGTGTTCAGGATCTCGGACCCCGAGGAGACCGACCGGGGGCTCAAGCTCTACGGCATGCCCTCCTTCGTCGATGCCTTCCTGCAGAAGAGGGGGTTCAGGCCCATGGAGCGCTGCCTGTGCCTGGGCACCGCCGAGGGGCAGCGGGACTTCGCACGGAACGTCCAGCGGCAGGTCAGGAGGATCTGCAGGGAAAAGGGCGCCATCTCGCTGGGCGGCTATGCGGCCCGGAAGTGGGAACGCACCCGCTACAAGGAGCCCTACATGCGGGAGGACCTCATGGACTACGGCGTCCTCATCGACACCCTGGAGACCTCGGTGACCTGGGCGAACCTGCACCGCGTCCACCGGGAGGTGCGCGACTACATCAAGGCCAGGCCGCAGACCATGTGCATGACCCACGCCTCCCACTTCTACCCACAGGGCACGAACCTCTACTTCGTCTTCCTGATGAAGACGGACGGCCTGGACGAGTTCAGGGCATTCCACCGGGGCATCATAGAGCGCATCTGCGCCTCTGGCGGGTCGCTGAGCCACCACCACGGCGTGGGCCGCATGATCGGCCCCTGGATGGAGGCACACCTCGGCCCCGAACAGATGGCCGTGCTCAGGGCGCTGAAGCGGCACTTCGACCCCAGGGGCATCATGAACCCGGGAGGGCAGATGGGTCTGGATTGAAAGGCCTGGCCCCGTTGTCATGACCGCGGCCGCGTGCTATATGGTGGGCATACATCACCCATGGTTTACCCTGTTCTGCAAAAAGGAGACCCTGCATGAAAAAGCTCATCACAGCCGCAGGCATCGTCATCGGCATCGTGGTCGTGCTGGCAGCGCTGCCCTTCCTCATCGACCTGAACAAGCACAAGGGCGCCATCCTCGAGGGCATGAAGGCCGTGACGCAGCGCCAGGTGGACTTCGAGGGGGTCAGGCTCACCATCCTGAGCGGCCTCGGCGCCGAGATCCGGGGCCTGCGCATAGCGGACGACCCTGCCTTCTCAAACGGCAGCTTCCTCACCATGAAGGCCGCCCGGGTGAAGGTCGGGCTCATGCCCCTGCTCAGGAAAGAGATCATGGTGCACGAGATCGTGCTCGATGGACCCAGGGTAACCCTCGTCAGGGACAAGGGCGGCACATTCAACGCCTCGACCCTGCTCCTGAAAAAACCGGAAAAGCCGAAAGAGAAGTCCGCCATGGCGCTGGCCGTGAAACGGTTTGAGATCAAGGGCGGATCCGTGAGCTACCGCGACGACAGGCTCAAGCCCGGGGCCGCGCCCTTCGTGGTGAGCGACATAGACCTGGAGACCAGGGACCTGTCTGCATCA
>JAKPQL010000085.1 GCA_029547045.1 Deltaproteobacteria bacterium
GCGGTGGAACTGGCCGAGCACGTGTTCGGCGACATCAGTGAGAGCACGGTGGTGGTGGTGGGCGCGGGAGATATGGCCGCGATCGCGGCCAGACGGCTCATGGACAGGGGAGTTCGAAGCCTGCACATCGTGAACCGCACCGCACAGGCCGCATGCAGGCTGGCGGACGAACTCGGCGGCCTGGCCAGGCCCTTCTATGAACTCCAGCAGGAGCTCGCCCTGGGCGACATCGTGATCACCTCCACGGGCTCGGTCCGTCCCATCATCACCCGTGACATGGTGATAAAAGCCATGAAGGCCAGGAAGAACCGCCCCCTCATCATCATCGACATCGCGGTGCCCAGGGACGTGGAGGAGGCGGTGGCCTCGTGCTATAACTGCTACCTCTACGACATCGACGCCCTGAAGACCATCGTGGACAAGCACTTCGCCATGCGCGAGGGCGAGGCCGTGCGGGCCTGTGCCATCATCGAGGATGAGGCGAAGAAGTTCGCCCGATGGGTGGAATCGCTGTCCGCACAGGCGACCATCAAGGACCTCTTCGCCCTCATGGATACGCACATCAGCGAGCACATCAATGCGATGCCCGGGTCGCCTCAGGAGAAGGCCCTTGTGGAGCAGTGCCTCAGGACCACCTACAAGCGGCTGCTCCATCGGCCCGTGACGTTCCTCAAGGAGCACCCGGGCATCAGATACATCGACTACGTACGGAGGGTCTTCCAGCTCGATGAAGAGTATACGGATCGGCACAAGGGGTAGCGCCCTGGCCCTTGCCCAGACCGGGAGGGTGAGGCGTGCCCTGGAGGAGGCTGCACCCGGCATCGCCTCCGAGGTGAGCGTCATCAGGACCAGGGGCGATATCCTTTCGGACGTGCCCCTGGATGCCATCGGCGGCAAGGGCGTGTTCGTGAAGGACATCGAGCGAGGCCTCCTGGAGGGCAGCATCGACATGGCCGTGCACAGCCTCAAGGACATGCAGGCCCTCCTGCCCGAAGGGCTCATCATCGCCGCGTACCTCCCGCGGGAAGACCCCCGGGACATGATCTTCTCCGTGCAGGGCCACAGCCTCGAAGACCTTCCCGAAGGGGCTTCCGTGGGAACATCCAGCCTGCGCCGGCGCTGCCAGCTCAGGGCGCTGAGGCCCGACCTTATCATCAGGGACGTCCGGGGAAACGTGACCACCCGGCTGGCCAAGGTGGGCAGCGGCCTTGACGCGGTCGTACTTGCCGCCGCCGGGGTCAGGAGGCTGGGACTGCCGCCGGGCGTTGCCATGGATGCCCAAACAATGCTACCCTCTCCCGGCCAGGGAGTCATTGCGGTGGAGTGCCGGAGGGACGATGCCCCCCTGCGGGAGATCCTCTCCGTGCTCGACCACGGGCCCACCAGGGTCTGCGCCGAGGCGGAGCGGGCCTTCCTCGCGGCCCTGGGCCAGGACTGCAACCTGCCCGCAGGGGCACTGGCCGTGCTTGACGGGGAGACCATCACCATCTCCGGCATGCTCGGCTCCCCCGACGGGAAGACCCTGGCAAGGCAAACCATGCACGGCGCCTCCCCGGACGTGGGGCGGCTCCTGGCACGAGAACTCATGAACAGGATCCACCAGGGGACCACCTCATGAAGGTCTATCTCATCGGTGCAGGCCCGGGCGACCCGGAGCTCATCACGCTGAAGGCCCGGCGCATCCTTGCGGGATGCGACGCCGTGGTCTACGACGACCTCATGGCCCCCGAGATCCTGCAGCTCGCTCCGGCAGCCGCCCGGAAGATTTACGTGGGCAAGCGCGGCGGCAGGCAATACATGAAGCAGCCCGAGATCAACGAGCTCCTGGTGAACCTGGCCAGGGAGGGGCTCACCGTCGCCCGCCTCAAAGGCGGCGACCCCTGCATCTTCGGCCGGGGCGGCGAGGAGGCCCTGCACCTGGCCGAGCACGGCATCCCCTTCGAGTTCGTACCCGGTATCACGTCCGCCATCGCCGGGCCCGTGAGCGCGGGAATCCCGCCCACCCACCGGGGGCTGGCCGCGTCCGTCACCTTTGTCACGGCCCACGAGGACCCGGAAAAGGAATCGGGGTTCCTCGACTGGTCCGTGCTGGCCAGGGAACCAGGCACTATCGTGTTCCTCATGGGCGCGGGCAGGATCGCATCCATTGCGGCGCGGCTCGTGGAGGAGGGAATGGCCCCGCAGACCCCCTGCGCCCTGGTCCAGGACGCCACCACGCCGCGGCAGCGCCACATCGTGTCCACCCTTGCCGCGGTGGGCGATGACGCAGGCAGGCACGGGTTCACCTCGCCCTGCATCATCGTGGTGGGCAGGGTGGCGAGCCTGAGCGAACGGCTCTACGCAGGCCCCGGCCGCGAGCTCGCCGGCATGTCCGTGCTCATCACCAGGCCAGGCCACATGGCCTATGCCACCGCTGCCCTGTTCGCGTCCAAAGGCGCCCGGGCCGTGGTGTACCCCCTCATCGAGATCGCAGAGCTCCCCTTCGACCTCCCGGACCTGAAGACCGGCGACCTGCTCATCTTCACCTCGCAGAACGCGGTGACCCTGTTCTTCGGGAAGCTCACGGCAGCACGAAAGGATGCGAGGTCGCTGGCAGGCGTCGAGGTCCTCTGCATCGGCCCCAAGACCAGGGAGTCCCTGCGGGAGCACGGGATCATGGCGGACGGCATGGCCGAGGAGTACCGGGCCGAGGGCATCGTGGAGCTCCTCAAGGGTCGGGACCTCACCGGCAAGCGGGTGTGCCTCCCCCGGGCCAGGGGAGCAAGGCCCGTGCTGGTGGAGGCGCTCAGGAAGAAGGGGGCGCAGGTGGACGAGATCCTGCTCTATGACACCGTGCTCCCGAAGGAGGCGGGCCCGGACTCGTTCGCCAAGGCCCTGGACGAAGTGGACACGGCAGTGTTCACGAGCCCGTCCGGCGTGCGGCACGCCCTCACTCTGCTCGGGGATGATCCGGGCAGGCTCGGCGCGAAGCGGCTGGTGGCCATCGGTCCGGTCACTGCCCAGGCCCTCGAGAGGCACGGCCTGAGGGCTGCTCTCACTGCCACCGAATACACGGACGAGGGCATCATCAGGGCCCTCGCAGGAGAAGCGTCATGATCGGCATATCGAAACTCTACTGCGGCACCGTGGAGGCGTCCGACCCCCTGCGCTACGGCCGCTCGTCCAAGGAGCTGCCCTCCCATTTGCTCCAGTTCTCTGCAGACAAGAAGCCCGTGGTGGTGTGGAACATCACGAGCGCCTGCAACCTCAGGTGCGTGCACTGCTACGCCTCGGCCGGGAAGGCCGCCCCCGAGCTCACCACCGGGCAGGGGCTCGAGCTCATCGCCACGTTGGCCGACTACGGGGCCCCCGTGGCGCTCTTCTCGGGCGGCGAGCCCACCATGCGCAAGGATCTTCCCCGTCTCATCGAGGCTGCGGTGAAGGGGGGCATGCGCGCGGTCATCTCCACGAACGGCACCCTCATCACGAAGGACATGGCCATGCGCTTCGCCGACCTGGGCCTGTCCTACATCGGGGTGAGCCTCGACGGCCTTCAGGAGGTGAACGACCGCTTCCGGGGTGTTCAGGGCGCCTTCGTCCAGGCGCTCTCCGGCATCTACAACGCCATGCGCGAGGGCATCAAGGTGGGCCTTCGCTTCACCATGAACCGCCGCAACGTCGACGAGATTCCGAAGATCTTCGACCTCATGGCTTCAGAGGGCATCCCCCGGATCTGCTTCTACCACCTGGTGTACACGGGAAGGGCAAAGGAACTCATGGAAGAGGACCTCACCCATGAACAGACCCGGCGGACGCTCGACCTCATCATGGACCGCACCAGGGAGATGATCCGCGCAGGCCGCGACGTGGAGGTCCTCACCGTGGACAACCACGCGGACGGGCCGTACGTGTATCTGCGCCTGAAACAGGAAGGCAGTCCCCGCGCAGACGAGGTGCTTGAGCTCCTGAAGATGAACGCGGGCAACTCGTCCGGTCTGGGCATCGGGTGCATCAACTGGGACGGCGACGTGTACCCTGACCAGTTCTGGAGGACCAGGGTGCTGGGGAACGTCCTGGAGAGACCCTTCCCGGAGATCTGGGACGACACGGGCAACGAGTTCCTCATGCGGCTCAAGGACAAGAAGAACCACGTGCAGGGCAGGTGCCGGTCCTGCCGGTGGCTCGACGTGTGCGCAGGCAACTTCCGGGCCCGGGCCGAGGCGGCTACCGGCAACCCCTGGGCCGAGGATCCTGCCTGCTATCTGGGCGACGACGAGATCGCCTGATCCGGGGACCCGCTCTCAGGCCTCCCTCGAATCAAGCACCTTCCTGATGACAGCTGCCAGATTGCGGCTCTCCAGGGGCTTCATGACAAACTGACGGATGCCGAGCCTTCTCGCGTCCTCCTCCGAGATGGACTCGCTGAACCCGGAGCAGAGGATGACAGGGATGTCCGGCCGTATCTCCATGAGCTTCACGGCAAGCTTGTCCCCGGTCATGACGGGCATGGTCATGTCGGTTATCACCAGGTCGAACCGCGAAGGATCCCCGCGGAAGAGCTCCAGGGCCTCCACACTGCCCGTCCGGGTTACCACCCGGTACCCGAGGTTGCCGAGCATCTTTTCCATCAGCTCTGCGAGGACGGGCTCGTCATCGACAAAGAGGATCTCCTCTGTCCCCCCTTGCCGGTCGGGTTCCCCGGGTGACTCCTCCTGCGTCTGAGCGGAGTCGATCTCCGGCAGATACACCTCGAAGGTTGAACCTGTGCCTGGCGTGCTCCGGCACACCACTGCCCCCTGGTGGCTCTTCACGATACCGTGGACCACGGACAGCCCCAGGCCCGTGCCGCGGCCCGTGACCTTTGTGGTGAAGTAGGGCTCGAAGATCCGCTTGGCGATCTCGGGGGGTATGCCGTGACCCGTGTCGCTCACGCTGAGCCTCAGGTACGGCCCCGGGCGCAGGTCGAGGTCGCGGGCCCTGTCATCGTCGAGGTCAACGCGCTTCAGCCCCACCTCCAGAACCCCTCCCGCCTCCTCCATGGCATGGGCGGCATTGGTGCACAGGTTCATGACGATCTGGTGAACCTTCGTGGGATTCGACATGATCAGTCCGGAGTCCTCAAGGTTCTGGCGGATCTCGATGGTGGAGGGTATCATGGAGCGCATCATCTTGAGCGACTCCTTCACGACGGTCCGAATAGCCACGGGCGCATACGCGGTTTCGTCCTTACGGCTGAAGGTGAGGATCTGGCTCACCAGGTCCTTGGCACGCTCCCCCGCCTTGAGGACCTCTCCGAGCTCCCTGGCCGCCCTTTCCGGCCGCGAAAGGTCATCCAGGGCGAGCTGGGAATACCCGATGATGGCCATGAGGATGTTGTTGAAATCGTGGGCAATGCCCCCTGCCAGGGTGCCCATGGCCTCCATCTTCTGGGCCTGGGCGAGCTGCTCCTGCAGCCTCTTCTTCTCCTCTTCGGACCGCTTCCGCTCCGTGATGTCCCTGGCTACCCCGTGAATCCCCGTGATCTTGCCCCGCTCATCCCGGGTGAAGCTCACCACGTTCTCCATCCACACCGTGGACCCGTTCTTGTGATAATATTCCAGCTCCACCGTGATGGTCCTGTCCGGATCGGCGTTTCCCTCCTCCTCCAGGCGTAAGTGCTCCTTCAGAATCTCCGATGCCCTTTTCAGCGATTCCGGCGTGAGCCGTTCCATGGGGGACTGGAGCTTCCTCTCATCCTGAGTGTACCCCAGTATCCTCTCGATGGACGGACTGTTGTAGGTGACTTTGAAATTCATGTCCGTAGTCCAGATGACGTCGTTCATGGACTCGGCGAGGAACCGGTACCTGGACTCGCTCTTCCGCAGGGCCTCCTCGGCCCGTTTCCGCTCGGTGATGTCCTGGATGGTGCCGATCATCCGCGTGGTGTTCCCCTGCCTGTCGAACTCCAGCTCGCCGAAGCCCGAGACCCAGCGCTCCTCCTGGTCGTTTTGCCTGATGATCCGGTACTCACGCT
This sequence comes from Deltaproteobacteria bacterium, assembly GCA_029547045.1. Lineage (GTDB taxonomy): Bacteria > Desulfobacterota > Desulfomonilia > UBA1062 > UBA1062 > MWEI01. Next base: position 5,993 of record JAKPQL010000085.1, read on the forward strand.
CGAACCGGTTGTGCCCCTGCAGAACATGGCGCTGGAGATAATCCAGCATCTGGTCCTTCTCCTCCGGATGAATGAGCCGGGCCCATCCCTGGATGTCCCTCGGATAATCCGGGGAGATGCCGAAGATGTCTTCCAGGACCGTCGTGCAGATCCACGTCCCATGCACGGCGTCCAGCACATAGGAGCCGATGCGGGCTATGCTCTGCGACTTCACGAGGGTTTCCTCGTTCCTGCGGAGATCGCCCTCAATCCTGCGGCGATCGGTGATGTCACGGCACAGGGTCAGGATCCTCTTCCGGCCGCCCATGCCCACCACCGTGGCATTGACCTCCACGGGGATGATGGTCCCTTCAGGACCCTGGTATTCCACCTCGAATCCCCTGATGTATCCCTGGTCGAAGCAGTGCCGCACCGCTTCCCTGTTCCTCTCCTTCTCGTGCGCAGCGGTCCACTCGACCACTGACCTGCCGAGGATCCCTTCGAGGTCCCGGTGACCGGTGAGACGCACGTACTCGGGGTTCGCGTCCATGACGACACCCTGTTCGTCAACGATGACGAACCCTGTGGCAGTGGTCTCTATGAGGGTCCGGTACTTGTTCTCGCTCTCCTGCAGTTCCTCCAGGACGGCCTCGCGCTTTTTCTGCTCGCCCAGGATCACCTGGGACCTCACCAGGAGGTAGGTGAAGATCGTGGAGAAGGCTATCAGAAGCGCGGTGATGACCATGAGCCTGGTCCTGAGGCCGGCCAGCGACTGCACGACCTCGTCTTCCGGCGTGGCCACCACGATGGACCAGAACGTGTTGGCCAGGGGTATGGGCACGTACACTGCGTGCTTGAGGACCTGCTCCACCTCTTTCCCGCGGATCCTGTTGAAGTGGTACGTGGTGACACCCTCCCTGCGTTTCATCATCTCTTTCGCCATGGCGAGGATCTCTGGGAAGTCCCGGCAGGTGTCGAACACGCTCCGGTCCACATGGCCGGGCACGGGGCAGGATATCTCTACCCCCTTCTCGCTGATGACCCAGGCATACCCGCTCATACCGATGTGAATGTTCTCGATGTGCCGCCTGGCAATGGTGTCAAAGGGCAGCAGGAAGGCAATGGTCCCGTCAAAGGCGCCATTCCGGAACACGGGGACGTGGACCGCGATGGTGCGGAAGCCCTGCACTGCCGTAAAGACGTCGCTGACCACTGCCCTGTGGGTGAGCAGGACCGTTCGGACATGTTCCTGGTCCGATATGTCGCGGCCGATGGCCTGGGGGCTGGGGGGGGCCGTGTAGGTGATACGTCCCTGTGCATCCACCCGCGTGATCCCCCTGATCTCCGTGGCGTGGAGGCGGTAGTAGTCCTCCATGAAGCGCTTTCCGGCATCGCTGGCTTTCACGACGTCGGGCATGTGCCCCATGAGGTCCAGGGTGGCGATGATGTGGTCCACATGGTCCGTGATGCCCCTGGCCGCCTGGTGCGCATGGACCGTCTGGTTCCTGATCAGATCGTCGATGGCCTTCTTCTTGGCGTCCTGGTAGATGGCGGAAAGGGCGAACAGGAACACGGCCAGAACCGCCAGGAAGACGGCGATGTAGTATTTCCCGAACCTCAAGGTGGTGCCTCCTCACTGCAACCAGCCTGGAAAGGCATGGAGCCTATGGATAAATATAATCGCCGCCGGCACTGAATCAACAATCATATGCGCCACGAGAAAAGATCCTCGACCTTGCCAGCCGCCGGTGATGGGAGTATCGTGGCACCAGAGATCACCGCTCTCCCCTGGACCGCACCCATTCCATCCTATCGAGGAGGCACACTCATGGCGAAGAGACTCATGGCGGAATTTTTCGGTACGTTCTGGCTGGTCCTCGGCGGCTGCGGCAGCGCAGTCCTTGCAGCTGCCTTCCCCAATGTCGGAATCGGCCTCCTCGGCGTTGCCCTGGCCTTCGGGCTCACCGTGCTCACCATGGCATACGCCGTGGGTCACATCTCGGGCTGCCACCTGAATCCGGCAATCACCTGCGGTCTCGTGGCCGGCGGGAGGTTCCCGGTGAAGGACCTCGTGCCCTACGTGGTCTCCCAGGTGCTGGGCGGCATCGCGGGCGCCCTGGTGCTCTACCTCATCGCGACAGGCTCGGCCGGCTTCGACGTGGCTGCGGGCTTTGCCAGCAACGGGTACGGGGAGCATTCCCCCGGGGGGTACACGCTTCTGGCCGCGCTGGTCTGCGAGGTTGTCATGACCTTCATGTTCCTCGTGGTCATCATGGGCGCCACGGACGAGCGGGCGCCCAAGGGGTTCGCACCCATCGCCATCGGGCTCTGCCTGACGCTCATCCACCTCATCAGCATACCGGTCACGAACACCTCGGTGAACCCGGCCCGGAGCACCGGGGTCGCCCTGTTCGTGGGCGGGTGGGCCGTACAGCAGCTCTGGCTCTTCTGGGTGGCGCCCATCGCGGGTGGTGTGCTCGGAGGCATCGTGTACCGGATCATGGGGAGCCCGGACAACTAGCTCCGGAATCAATCCTTCTGCGCGAGGGGTTCAGAGGATATCGACGATCCGCTGCTGGAATCCCTTCAGGACCTCCTCCATGGCCAGGGTCCCAGGCGGGAAGACGGTGGAGAACAGGGCCATGCCCTCCCAGAAGGCCACCATGGCGATGCTCACGTTCCGGGCAAGGGTCTTGTCCTCGATGTGCCGGGAGATCATGGCCCCGAGCTCCTCCACCCACCGTGTGTAGGCTTCCCGGAGCTTGCCGCGCACCTCCCCGTTGTACAGGGCAATCTCCCAGATCTCCACGAAGATCCGGGACAGGCTCTTGTTCAGGGTGATGCGGTTGTTGACGAAGGCGAACACCTCGTCGATGAACTGGCTCTTGGTGTAGTGTTCCAGGTCGCGGCCGCCCATCCATTCCCGTGCCTGGGCCTGGTAGTCGTCGATGACATAGTCGATGTAGCTCAGGAGGATGTCCTCCTTGCCGGAGAAGTAGTAGTGCAGCACCCCGTGGTTCACCCCGGCCTCGCGGGCGATGTCCTTGATGGAGGTCTTCTCGAAGGACTTCTCCTGGAGGCAGGTGTCCAGGGCCCTCAGGATCTGCAGCCTCCGTTCCTCCTGCACCTTCTTCCGTGCCATGTCCCTGTATCTCCCCCCGGCAAGCCTCTGAGCTCCTGGTGTCATACCGCAGGGACCAGGCATGGATACGGGAGAACACCCCGGATCCATGCCTGCAGTATCCCAGAACAGATCAGAGGCTTGCCAATGTCTTGGTAACCCCGTCAATGATAGCCGCTGCTTCATCATCGGTGACGAGGAGGCTCGGCCGGATGAGCACCGCAGTCCTGTCCACCTTCCCCGTGTCCACCAGAAGCCTGTTGTGCCGTGCACCCCTGCAGAACGCCCGTGCCAGTTCTTCAGAAGCGAACTTCAGGGATATGAGCAGGCCCCTGCCTGCCACCGAGACGAGGGTCTGCGCATGTCTCGCGGCACAGGCGGTCAATCCCCTCATGAGCACGTCCCCCTGCAGGGCGGCGTTCTTCCAGGGCTCCAGCCGCTCGTATTCGTCGAGCGCGGCCATGGCCACCAGGCAGCCCAGGTCGTGGCCGCCGAAGGTGCACAGGTGGATGAGGGGGTGGATGTCGAAGAAGCGCTTGAGCTCGGGGGTGAAGACCATGGCGGTCATGGGGAACATGCCCGAGGTGACGGCCTCGCCGAATATGAGGATGTCCGGCTCCACGCCGGATGCCTCGAAGAAGAATCTGGTCCCGGTCCTGCCGAAGCCGCTCTGCGTCTCGTCGAAGACGAGCTTTGCCCCTGCCGCGTCGCACAGGACTCGCAGCTGCCGGAAGTACGCGGCATCCGCCGTGCGGCAGTGATTCTCTGCCTGGACCGGCTCCAAGATGAAGGCTGCCGTGTTCGGCGTGATAGCCTTCCGGGCCGCTTCGACGTCTCCGAAGGGAACGGTCGACACCCCGGGGATGAGACCGCCGAACTGCTCCTTGCCCTCTCTGTCCGAAAGGGACAGGGCGAAGCCGCTCTCCCCGTACCGGCCGCCGTCCACGGTGACGAACCCTGGCCTGGCCGTGAACCCCCGGGCGAGCTTGCACGCCGCCTCCATGGACTCGCCCCTGGTCACCCCGAACAGGACGCAGTCGAGCCTGCCCGGCACGAACGCGGAGATCCTCCGGGCGAGCAGGGCCTTATAGTCCGACGGCATGACGAAATTGCCCTGGTCTGTCTCGTACACGGCCTTCATGAACCGGCCTGCTATGACTTCGTTGCGCCTCCCCAGGTTGTAGGAACCCCCTGAGGTGCAGCAGTCGAGGTACCTGTTCCCATCGGAATCGATGAGGAAGGAGCCGTTTCCCTCCTGCTCCAGGAGGTCGTGCCCCTTGGCCCGGAGCATGTCCACGTAACTCCCTGAGAATACCTTCCGGGCCTGCTCGAAGATATCACTCGTCCCGGCTTTCTTTGTTGCAGCGGTTTTCTTCATCTCACACCCCCTTCTTCGGCAGGATCCGCAGGATCAGCTCCTCGATGTCGCGCACGATGTTGAAGGCGATGATCTGGACGTGGATGTTGTCGAGGATCATCCGGACGGGCGGGATCTTGGCCAGGGGCAGCAGCGCGACGAGGTACCACCGCATGACCTTCACCGCCGCCCTGATGCGGCGCAGAAGCTCGTCCACCTCTTCGGCGCCCGCCGTGATGGGGATCTGGAAACGCATGACCTGGGGGGCGTTGCCCGAGTACACCGCCCACACGCCCTGCCTGGCCAGGCAGTCGGCCATGAGCGCGCCGATGAACTCGTACTTGTACTCGATGCCGATCATGAGGCCCAGGCCCCGCACCTCCTTCACGCAGTCCTCGTTCTCCCCGGCGATCTTCTCGAGGCCCTCCTTGAAGCGCCTGCCCACGACCGCCGCATTCTCCCAGAGCCTGTTGCCCACGATGTAGTCGAGCACGGCATCCGACACGATGCAGCCCAGGTCTGAACCGCCCGAATGGGAGGTGTGGAAGAGCGGGTTCTTCTCCACGTAGCTTACGAGCGGCTCGATCTCCCGGTACACCACCGCGCCGTTCGGGTAGAGACCGCCGCTGATGGACTTGGCCGTGAACATGATGTCCGGGACCATGCCGTACTGCTCCATGGCCCACAGGGTGCCCGTGCGGCCGAAGCCGGTCTGCACCTCGTCGAAGATGAGCATAATGCCGTGCTCGTCGCAGAGGTTGCGCAGGCCCGTCATGTATTCCTTCGTGGCCACGTGGATGCCGCCCTCGCCCTGGACCGGCTCCAGGATGACCGCCGCAACGTCCTTTGACGCCAGACGCCTGACCGCATCGAGGTCGTTGAAGTCCACCACGTGGAAGCCCGGCATGAGCGGCAGGAACAGCTCCTTGTAGTAGTCCTTGCCGTTGGCGGACAGGCTGTACCCCTCGTGGCCGTGGTACGCCTTGTTCATGGTGATGACGTCGTTCCTGCCGGTGGCGCCTTTGGCGAGCTTGATGGCCCCGGCGCAGGCGTCAGCACCGCTGGCGCAGAGCACCACCTTGTTCAGGTCGCCCGGGCAGAGCGACGCGAGCCTGGCGGCAAAGCGCACCTTGTGCTCGGACAGGAGGAGGTGGGAGCCCATGTCGTGCCTCTTGAGGGCATCGCGCAGGGTATCCATGATCTTCTCGTTGCCGCGACCCACGTTGAAGCAGCCTGCCGAGCTGAAGCAGTCGAAGAACCGAGCCCCGCTCACCGCGTCGGTGAAGGACGCGCCCTTCCTGTTGCGCTCGTACACATCCAGGTGCGCGCACCTGAGGTAGCGTACCTGGCCCCTGGAGATGTGCTTGCCGAAGAGGTGCTGGACATAGTCTCTCTCCGCCACATCCATCCGATTAACACCGCCTGATGCCATGGCATCCTCCTTCACTGCATGAGATGACTCATGCCCTGTTTGGTCACTGCACTCTGCCGTTCGCCTCTTCATCAGGCCTGCACGCCGTCTATCCAGGTCTGCACGACACGGCTGGAATCCCTGAACGGGTAACCCTCCACGATGCAGAACGTGGCAGGCGACCCCTCCACGAGGCCCGGGTTATCGATCCCCAGGGACCTGCCCGCCCCGGTGGTGGCGGCGGCGAGGGCTTCGAACTCGCTGATCCCCTCCCCCGGGTCGAACAGCGTGCCGTCGGCCTTCTTCCGGTCCACGGCGCGGCGGATGTTGTGGAGCGGGTCGTCTGCCGCGCAGGGGCCGTCGGAGCTGATGCATACGGGCACCCCCCTGTCCATGAGGCCCCTGAGCGGAAAGGCCTTCAGGAAGGGGAGCGCTCCCTGGCGCTCGATGTTCCAGGCATAGTAGGGGATGAACCCGGGCTGTATTGACGCCACGGCTCCACAGCCGGAGAAATCGTCCAGGTCCGTGTCCGCCATGACGAGCAGGTGCTCCACCGACGCGCCTGCCGGTCGGAGCCTGCGGATAACCTGTGCGGCCTGGCGGGCCGCCGTATTGCCCAGGGCGTGGAGGACCAGCCGGTAGCCTCTCTCCGCAAAGAGACGCGCCCTGGCAACGAGGTCGTCCGTGTTGGGGAACCTGAGGTATGGCAGCATGATTCTTCCGCCCTTGATGACGATCCTCTGCTCGAGCAGAAGGCGCAGCGGCCAGAGGCTCTTCCGGGAAAGACAGTCCCTGCCGGTCAGGAGTGCCGCCTTGACGGCGCCTGCCAGCGGCATGTCCGCCGCGGTCCGAAAGGCGCCGTCCAGGAAGAACTTCACGCTCATGGGCGCGTGAGGGCTGTGGACGGCATGATCGCCGTCATCCAAGCCTGGCGGCGCGAACATGCTCTCGCAGGCCGTCACGGACCAGGAGAGCTTGAGCGGGGTATGCCCCTGGGCGTCTTCCAGCAGTTGCTGGACATCGAACGGGATGCCCGGGTCGTGCACATGGGTGAGGCCCTTGCGCAGGCACCTCCTGGCCTCCTCGAGGATGATGCCCCTCTTCTCCTCCCGGCTCATGGCACCGTAGGTCTGCCGGTACATGGCAAAGAGCAGTCTGCTCAGGGCGTCTTCCCAGACCGTACCCCTGGGATCGCCGTGCCTGTCCGTGTCCACATCGCCGGGAACCCTCAGGTCCTGCGCCCTGATGCCGGCTCTGCGCAGGGCCTCGGTGGAGACCAGACCCCGGTGGAAGGTGGTGTCCACCGCCAGGACCGGTACCCCCGGGGCAGCTGCATCGATCTGGCGGATGGAGGGGAGCCGGGGGACCCTCCACCTGGTATGGTCCAGGCCCGAGAAGAAGACCCACCCCTTGTCAATGGATCGGGCGCTCACTGCCTCCCGGATGGCCGCAAGTGCATCCTCGCCGGAGAGCCAGGACGATGCATCGCCGTGCAGGGGCAGCAGGGCGGACACGAAGAAGTGCCGGTGCGCATCCACGAGACCGGGGATGACGTGCATGCCGCCGAGGTCCATGGCCGGGCCGTTCGATGCGGTCTCCTGACCCTCGTGGAAGATCCGCGTGATCCTGCCGTCACAGATGCGCATGCCCCCCCTGAAGCGTTCCAGGGGTTGGCGTGCCCAGAGCACCGCGTTGTTCAGCACCACCTCTTGGGGCTGGCTCACAATCCTCCTCCTTGCATCAGTTCATCAGGCCGCATACTCCATGGATGCCATGCCGAAGGCCTCGGCTACCTGCCTGTTCACCAGGGCCCCATCCAGGACATTCAGTCCCCGGGCAAGGGCGCGGTTCTCCTTCAATGCCCGCTCCCAGCCGTTGTCCGCAAGCATGACCACGTAGGGCATGGTGGCATTGGTAAGTGCGTATGTGGAGGTCTTCGGGACCGCACCCGGCATGTTGGCCACGCAATAGTGGACAATGCCCTCTTCCATGTATGTCGGATTGTCATGGGTCGTGGGCCTGCTCGTCTCTGCGCAGCCGCCCTGGTCGATGGCTATGTCCACGAGCACAGAGCCAGGCTCCATCTTCCGCAGAAGCTCCCGGGTGATGAGATGGGGGGCCTGGGCTCCGGGGACAAGTACCGAGCAGATGACGAGATCTGCATTGATGACGCTCTCCTCCACGTTGCCCGTATTTGCCATGAGGAGCACGGCCCGGGAGTGAAAGATGTCCTCCAGGTAATTGAGCCGCTGCTGGTTGGTGTCCAGGATGGTCACCTGCGCGCCAAGACCCACGGCCAGGTGAGCGGCGTTCAGGCCCGAAACCCCTGCGCCTATGATGGTCACCCTGCCGGGCCTCACCCCGGGAACGCCGGACAGGAGGATCCCCTTCCCTCCATGGACGGTCTCCAGGCAGGTACTCCCCACCTGAATGGCGAGACGGCCGGCCACAGCGCTCATGGGAGCGAGGAGCGGCAGGGACCCGTCATCGAGCTGGATGGTCTCGTATGCGATGCCTATGACCTTGCGTGACAGCAGTTGCCTGGTGAGGGTTTCGTTGGCGGCCAGGTGGAGATACGTAAACAGGACGAGTCCCCTGCGGAGAAAGCCATACTCCTCCTCCACGGGTTCCTTGACCTTCACGATCATGTCCGAGCCGTTCCACACCTTTTCGGCACCATCCACCAGATGAGCCCCCGCCTGCTCGAAGGCGCTGTCCGGTATGCCGGATCCCAGCCCGAGGCCCTTTTCCACGCATACCGTATGCCCGTGATGCACCAGGGTCCTTACACCCACCGGCGTCATAGCCACACGACCTTCCCGCGTCTTGATCTCCTTCGGTACGCCGATCTTCATGGCCTGCCTCTTTATTAGTTGATTGACTAAGATATAATCAGAAAGGGGTCTGTCGTCAAGACATCTTTAGTTGGACGACCAATTTTCCTTGCCGAGGTCATGAAAAAGCCCCGGGCTCGGCCGGGGCATCCCTTCATGCGATATGGCGTGGTCGCTCCAGGTGAAGATCCCCCTCTAAGCCACCTTGAACTTCTGCACGTCCTCAGCCAGGACCGTGGCCGCCGCCCTGAGGTTGTCCAGGGTGCTCGCCAGCTCCTCCACCGTGGACGCGTTGTGCTGCGTCGTCCCGTCGATCTGTCCGATCGCCTTGCTCAGCTCACCAATGTTCTGGCTCTGCTCCGTGCTCGACGTGCTGATCACCTCCATCATC
>JAKPQL010000061.1 GCA_029547045.1 Deltaproteobacteria bacterium
GGCGGTAGATGTCCTCCTCATGCTCGATCCTCACCTTACTGCCCCGGCGGATAACGCCGCCATCGATCTCTACCTGCATCCTTGATGCATGTTCTCTGAGTGCGGCAAGATGGTCATCGGAGCCCGTGGTGACCAGAAGCCTCACGGCCCAGTCCTCAGGGTGCACCACTCGCACCGCCACCGGTGGAGCTCCCGCCCCGGCCGGAAGCTCCAGGGTGTCTCCCTTGAGCTCGCATTCGGGCGCGCCCAAGGCGTTCCGGAGAATTTCATCGACCCTGTCCGATCCTTCCACCAGGATCTCGACCTGCTCGATAATCTCCGAGAGCCTCCTGCACGCCCCGGTAACCTCTGCCTTCAACCCCTGAGCAGCGAGCCGGGAGAGCACCTCATTCGCCCGGGCCAGACCGTCGCTCAGGAGATACTTGCCCCGATAGTTCATCACCTGTTCCAGCAACCGGGGCAGGTCTCGGACAAACTTTCCGGGAAATGACCTCAAGCCCGAGAGCCTTCCCTGCCGTACCGCATCCATCAGGTCGTCCACGGTCTCCACTCCGAGCCGGCTGTGCAGGATCCTGACCCTTTTGAGCCCGATCCCGGGCACCTTGAGAAGCTCGTCGAGCCCCCTGGGCAGTCGAGCCCGGAGCTCTTCCAGGGCGGAGAAGTCACGGTCCTTCACCCACGCCTCGATGGTCGAAGCAATGCCCTTGCCCACGCCGGGGATACTCGGCAACCCGCCTTCTTCCACCACCTCGCTTACCGGGACGGCAAGCTCCTGGATCGACCGGGCCGCCCTGCGATACGCCTGGATCTTGAAGGAATTCTCATCCAGATACTCCAGGGCCCTGGCCATCTCCAGCAGGTATCGGACAACGAGCAGATTATCCAATGGCCCTCCCCAGGACATACCCCCCGCAGGGCTCTTCCAGGATCACGCTCACGCGGTCGTTCACCCGCGCCTTCCCTTGTGCCTCTACTGTGAGATAGTTGGACGTGACGCCGCGGAAAGAATGTCTTCCTGCGCGGGTGACGAGCAGGTCTTCCTCCATGCCGATCCGGGAGAGGACAAACGCATCGCGCTTGCGCCGGGAGAGCTCCCTGAGCAGGGCCACCCGCTCTTTTACGGCGCGGGGGTCCACCGTGTCCCCCCAGCCGGCAGCCGGGGTGCCCGGCCTTGGCGAGTAGGGAAAGACGTGCAGATATGAGATATCCGCCTCTTCCAGCAATGAACGGGTCTGGCCGAACTCGTTTTCGCCTTCTCCGGGAAACCCGACCATAACATCGGTGCCGATGCTCACACCCGGATTAAGGGCCTTGATCTTTTCCACCAGGGAGCGGAAATACCGGGCGTCATACGGCCTGCCCATCCGGGAGAGTATGGCGTCGGAGCCGCTCTGCACCGGGATGTGGAGGTGCCTGCATACCCGCGGTTCTTCCACAACCAGGCGGATGAGCTCGCCGGTGAGGGTCCACGGCTCGATTGAGCTGATGCGCACCGCGGGCATGGGTGTTTCCTTGAGGATCTTTTCCAGCAGCGCGGCCAGGCCTCCCTCGTAGAGCCCGATGTTGATCCCGGAAAGCACGACCTCGCGAAACCCTGCGGCATACAGCCCGGTGATCTCCCCGATGACTTCCTGCCACGGCCTGCTCCGGGGAACGCCCCGGGCGTGGGGAACGATGCAGTAG
>JAKPQL010000109.1 GCA_029547045.1 Deltaproteobacteria bacterium
TCCAGGAGCACGACGGCCGCGTAGACCCGGTCGTCGCCCCTCGCGCAGGAGACGTCGGCGCCCGCGACGATCCGGATATCCCCGGGAATCCCGTCTTCCAGGATGAGCCGTTCACGCAGCTCGGCCTGCATGGCCACCGCCGCCTTGTAATCGACGTTCCAGGGGTGCAGTTGGCGAAATTTCAAAGCTCAGTCCAGATGACAAGGAAAGCCAGACTCGAAGGAGATCCTCAAGGCTGGTCAAAAGGGTGCAGATGCAAGGCGCCCCTTCAGACAGAGGGTAAGAGGGTATGAAGGTGAGAAGTTTGGAGAAGCGGTAAGCCTTGCATTTGCTACCGGATTATCCAACCTTCTTACCCTCTCACCTTCTTACCTTCTCCGGTCAGAAACATGCGCCGCCGGTGACCGGCCTCACAATTGGAAGGTCATGTCGCAGCAAGCCCCCAGTATCCCCACCTGCCTGTTTGCGTCCCGGACGATGCGCCGGCAGTGCTCCACCACCTTGTCCATCGCCCGGTCGGTGCGGTCCTGATTGATGTGGAACAGGGCGAACTGCCTGACCCCGGCGTCCATCACCAAGCCCAGGGCCTCGAGGTAGGAGGAGTGCCCCCAGCCGCGGTGCCGTTCGTACTCCTCGCCGGTGAATTCGGCGTCGTGCACGAGCAGGTCGGCGCCGGCGCAGAACTGCACGTATTTCTCGTAGGGCAAGCCGCCGGGGTGCGTGTGGCCCAGCTCATGGTCCGTCAGAAAGACGAACCGCCTGCCGCCCTCGACGAAGGCATACCCCTTGCCCCCGCCGGGGTGGCTGATGTCGATGGGGTGAACGGTGACCGAGTCGATCTCGAACGCCTCGGGACATCCCTCGGAATACTCGATGCGTGCCTTCAGGTCCCCGTAATTGACCGGGAAGTTGGGCGGGGTCATCATCCGGCCCAGCATGGCCCGGACGAAGTCCTCCGCGAAAGGGCAGCCGTGGATGCGCAGACGGGTCTTGCCGGAGTACAGGGGCCGGAAGAAGGGGAAGCCGATCACGTGGTCCCAGTGGGCATGGGTGAAGATGAGATCGTACTCCGTCAGCCCCTCGGACAGGAGCGACTTGCCCAGCCTCCGGATCCCCGTGCCGGCATCGACGATGATGACGCGGCCGTTCTTCGTCCGGATCTCGATGCAGGTGGTGTCGCCGCCGTAGCGGACATACTCCTGGCCGCAGACGGGAATGGATCCCCGGGAACCCCAGATTTTGATGACCATGCGCGGCACTCCGTCGGATGGCGGAAACGTCAGGCCTTCCCGAGATGCGGTCTCAGGAGTTCCCTGGCCCGGTCGATGTCTCTGCCGATCTGCCTGACCAGTTCCTGGGGACTTTCGAACTTCATCTCGTCCCGGATCCGGTCGATGAAGAAGACCTCGATCGATTTCCCGTAGAGTTCCTCCCGCGGGAAATCCAGCAGGTGGACCTCCACGGTCAGCCGGTTGTCGCCGAAAGTGGGGCTGTAGCCGATGTTCAAGACGCCGGGGTGCCGCCTGCCGTCGAGCGCGGCCGTGACGGCGTACACCCCCTGGGCGGGGATGAGTTCCTTCTCCGATGCGATGTTGGCCGTGGGGACACCGATGTCGGAGCCCCTCCTGTAGCCCTTCACGACGGAGCCGCTCAGATTGTACGGCCTGCCCAACAGCTGCCTGGCCCGGCGCACATCCCCTTCCAGCAGGGCGTTCCGGATGCTGGTGCTGCTCACGAGGATGC
>JAKPQL010000114.1 GCA_029547045.1 Deltaproteobacteria bacterium
CCGGTGCAGGGACTGCACCCGGACCCGCCCGTGAGCAGGATTTCACCGAGACCGTGGTCATGGGAGGCAGGCCCGCGGCACAGGAGAGGGAGCCGGAGCCTGACGGTGCCCAGACCCTCATCCTCGAACCAGGCTCCTCCCCTGCGCAACAGCCCGCTCAGCCCGATCTCGACGCCACCGTGGTCATGGGGGCGAAACCCGGCCCCGCAGACACTCCCCGGCAGCAAGGCCCGGCACCCAGGAACAGCGCGGCCGACGAGCTGGAGGAGACCGTGATCATGAAGCCCGGGAACAGGAAGAAGGAATGAGCCTCGCCCGGCAGGAACTCATTGCTGCCCTCAGGCAGATCCATGCAGCTGACCCCGCAGGGGCCGAGGCGGCCATGGAAGGGCTCCTGAGGGAGGAGTTCAAGGGTCTTCCGCATCAGGAGCGAATCCGTGCAGTCCAGGGGCTCGAGCGGTTTTTCATGCAGGGGACCAGGGGCGCACCGCCTCTCCCCGGTGACGACCTCACGGACCGCCTCGTCCACCTGCTCCTGGGAAGGGCGGTCGCCGGGGCGGGACACACGGGCCCCGAGCTCATGGAGCGCCTTGCAGCGGCGCTGAACACGGTCTTCACCATGCTGAACGACCTCACCGGCGTCATCGGCGCCACCCTGGGAGGGGGCGCTGAGGCGGACCAGACCATCCGCCGCGTCATCGGCACGAGCCTCGATGAGATGGGCGACGGCGCGTCCATCGAGGAGCACCTGGGTCAGATCAAGAAGGCCTTCCTGACGGCCCAGCAGGCCTCGAAAGAGGCGGCCCGGGCCGTGGCGGGCTACATCCTCGCCGAGCTCGACCCCAGGACCATGGAGCCCGAATCGGGCGGGCTCAAGATCGGCCCCTTGAAGAAGGCAGAGTCGTTCGAGATCTTCGAGGAGAAATTCAAGCGGGTGAAAAAATGGCACGAGTCGGAGCGATTCGTGCTGGACTTCCTGCGGCAGTTCGAGAAGAATTGCCAGAGATCATTCACGTGATGAGGGGGTGAGGCATGAAGAGGGCTGTTCTGGTCTGTGTCTTCCTGGTACCCTTTCTCTGGTCGTGCGCATCGTCCTCCCAGAGTATCAAGTGGGAGTACGAGAAGGACGCCATCGCGCTGCACTTCACGTCAGACAGGCAGCTCAACTACAAGGACAAGAAGGCCCACGCCCTGGTGGTCTGCGTGTATCAGCTCATGAGCCCGAATGCCTTCGAGCAGCTCGCCGGGAGCAGGGACGGGCTCTACAAGCTGCTGGAGTGCCAGGTCTTCGACCCGGCCAGCGTGGCGGTGGGCAAGCAGGTGGTGGTGAGCCCGGGCAAGAACGTGGACATGAAGCTCGACAGGGCAGAGGGAGCCAAGTACGTGGCCCTGGTGGCCGGATATTACACCATCGACCGGGCCAAGATCACCCGGCTCTACAAGATCCCCGAGGTCTCCGAGCGGAGCGGCTTCCTCTGGCTCAAGAAAGGGTACAAGCCCGGCCACCTCGACATCAACCTCATCCTGGGGTCACGACAGCTCCAGGACCCCCCTGAAGGGAACTGACCATGGAAAGACCTCTCCTGTGGCACCAGGGGCTGTTTCTCCAGCCCCAGCACTTCCAGCTCGCAGACCTCTATACGGCATCACTGCTGACCCCGTTGTACAGGCATCTCATGCCGCACTTCTGGGGAGCGGCGAAGATGGAGGTCAGACAGGCCTCTCTCGGTACCGGCACCTTCCACCTCGAATCAGGTGAATTCGTGTTCCCGGATATGACCTATGCTGTTGTGCCCGAAAACGCGGTGGTTGAGACGCGATCCTTCAAGGAAGCGTGGATCGACGGCGGCAGGCCCTTCACCGTGTACCTGGGTATCCGCAGGTTCAAC
>JAKPQL010000121.1 GCA_029547045.1 Deltaproteobacteria bacterium
TCGAACATGCCCCGTCATTACCCTTCCTCTTACTCATCAGTGGTCCTCCTTCGGTTAGAGTTTTTGCCAAAATCCTTCTCTCCGAATGGAGGACCTTTCTCAATGAGCAACCAGAAAGTGCGAAAAATATTTTACGTTATCTATATACACGTACACGGCACCCCCTTGTCTTTCCGGAATGCTCTATGGTAACAGCGCCTGCATGGTCCACGTCATTGAGAGCATCAGGACAATCGCCCAGAGCCACTTCGAAGGCGCACAATACAGCCACGATTGGGAGCACACCGAACGGGTCTACCGACTCTGCATGCACATCGGGGCCGCGGAGGGTGCGGACCTCGAAGTGCTCGCCATCGCCGCCTATCTCCATGACATCGGCCGGGCCCACCAGGACACTTCCCGGGGTTCGGTGTGCCATGCCGAGATGGGCGCCAGAATCGCTTCCGTGATCCTCGAGCGATTTCCCCTCCCTTCGGACAGGAGGGACAACATCGTCCACTGTGTCCTGACCCATCGATACCGGAACAGCCACGTACCCGAGACTCTGGAGGCCAAATGCCTCTTCGACGCGGACAAGCTCGACGCCATCGGAGCCGTGGGCATCGCCCGGGCCTACCTCTTTGCCGGAGAGGTAGGCGCCCTCCTGCACAACCCGGACGCCGTGCCCGAGAAGACGATGCCCTACAGCCGGGACGACACGGGCTACCGTGAGTACCGGGTGAAGCTCAGCAGGATCAGGGACCGGATGCTCACCGCCGAGGGGAGGCGCATGGCCCGGGAACGGCACGCCTTCATGGAGCAGTTCTTCGAGCGTTTTCTCCAGGAGCACGAGGGGCTCCTGTAACCGCCGTTTCCCCGGAAAGGAGCCGCCCGTGCACGAACTCCCGGTCATGCAAAGCATCCTGAACGTCATCCTGAAGCACGCGGTCCTGCACCGGGTGAAGAAGGTCCATGCCATCGGCCTGTCAGTGGGCACGCTGAGCGACCTGGAAGAGGAGTGGATGCAGAAGTACTTCGACCACCTGAGCACGGGCACCGTGGCCGAAGGGGCGCAGCTCAGGATCCAGTGGATACCCGCAATGCTCTCGTGCGACGAATGCGGCAACCGCTTCGAACTGGACAAGACCAGGCTCGACGGCATCACCTGCCCCTCCTGCGGGCAAAAGAAGTTTTCTCTCATATCAGGCAGGGAGTACCATATCAGGGACATGGAGGCAGAGTGATGGCTGAGATCAGACTCATCGAGATCAAGGAGGAGATCCTCACGGACAACAGGAAAGAGGCCGACAACCTGAGGGCAAAACTGAAGAAAACCGGGACCTTTCTCCTGAACCTCATGAGCTCGCCGGGCGCGGGCAAGACCACCCTCATCCTGAAGACCATCGAGCAGCTCAGGGGAAGGCTCCGCATGGGCGTGCTGGAAGCGGACATCGACTCCATGGTTGATGCCGAGAAGATCGCAGCATCCGGCATTCCAGCGGTGCAGATCCGAACGGGCGGCTTCTGCCACCTGGACGCTTCCATGGTCATGAAGGGCCTGGATGCCTTCGACCTGAAGTGCCTGGACCTCGTCATCATCGAGAACGTGGGCAACCTCGTGTGCCCGGCCGAGTTCGACACCGGCGCCGTCAGGAACGCCATGATCCTGAGCGTGCCCGAGGGAGACGACAAGCCGCTCAAGTACCCGCTCATGTTCTCGGTGAGCCACGTGGTCCTGGTGAACAAGATCGATTTCCTCTCCCTGTCGGACTTCGACATGGATGTGTTCCGTGAGCGCGTCCACACCCTGAACCCCGCAGCCGCCATCATGGAGACCTCGGGCAGAACCGGCCAGGGGGTCGCAGCCTGGGCGGACTGGCTCGAGTGCGAGGTGAAGGCCTTCATCGCATAGGGTTGTCCAGGGGCTTTTCCCTGGCGCAGAATGCGTGTATAGTGCCGCGCATCCAGAAAACCGAAAGGGTGCACGATGATCCGGATCAATGAAAACTACCTGAAGCTGAAGCCTTCATACCTGTTCTCTGAGATCGCCAAGCGCGTGGCGGCCTTCCAGGCGGCCAACCCGGACAAGCCCATCATCCGGCTGGGCATCGGCGACGTGACCAGGGCCCTGCCTGAGGCCTGCATCACCGCCTTTCACCGGGCCGTGGACGAAATGGCGTCCGATGCCACCTTCAAGGGGTACGGCCCTGAGCAGGGGTACGCGTTCCTCAGGGAGAAGATCGCCGAACACGACTACCGGTCACGGGGGGCGGACATCGACGCGGACGAGATCTTCGTGAGCGACGGTGCCAAGAGCGACACGGCCAACATCCAGGAGATCTTCTCCGTCGAGACCCGCGTTGCCATCCCGGACCCGGTGTACCCGGTGTACCTGGACACCAACATCATGGCCGGCCGCGCAGGCATCCTGGCAAACGGCAGGTACTCGAGCATCGTCTACCTGGACTGCACCCAGGAGAACGGCTTCGTGCCGGATCTCCCGGGAGAACGCCCAGACCTCATCTACCTGTGCTTCCCCAACAATCCCACCGGCGCGGTCATCACCAAAGGCCAGCTGAAGAGGTGGGTCGACTATGCCCGGGAAAACCGGGCATTGATCCTCTACGACGCAGCCTACGAGGCATTCATCCGGGACAAGGCCCTGCCCAGGTCCATCTACGAGATCGAGGGCTCCAGGGAGGTGGCCATCGAGTTCCGGAGCTTCTCCAAGACCGCGGGCTTCACCGGCACGCGCTGCGCCTTCACCGTGGTGCCGAAGGACTGCAGGGCATACGACGTCGCAGGGAACGCGCACGGCCTGCACGCATTCTGGAACCGCAGGCAGTCGACCAAGATGAACGGCGTGTCCTACCCTGTCCAGAGGGCCGCCGAGGCGGTGTATTCCGATGCTGGCAGGACTCAGGTGAAAGAATTTGTGGGCGCCTACATGGCCAACGCCTCCCTGATACGCACCACCATGCAGGATCTGGGCTTTGCCTGCACCGGCGGGGAAAACTCTCCCTACATCTGGGTGAAGACCGGCATGGACTCCTGGGAGTTCTTCGACATGCTCCTGGAAAAGGCGTCAGTGGTCTGTACGCCCGGGGCCGGATTCGGCAGGTGCGGTGAAGGCTACATCCGCATCAGCGCCTTCAACAGCGCGGACAACGTGAACAGGGCACTGGAAAGAATCCGCCGGGTCCTGCAGTAACCTGTGCTGAAACATCGGGGTACCCCGCATGCATGCCGGGGCGCCCCGATGTTGTTTCTCTCGGCCCGCACCTCAGGGCTCGGGGTATGAAACGCCCGGGTGGTAGATCAGCGTGACCCTGAAGTAGTACGGCGCCGTGCCGTATGCCCCCCAGTCCTCGTCCGGCTCGGTGTTGTCGTTGCCGCCTGCGTCCAGGAGGTAGTTGAAATCGCTGATGCTGAAGTAGGCGGGCCCCTGCCAGGGGTCTCCCACCCAGAACATGCCCTGCCCAGCGGACGGCGTCCTCATGTTGAGCGTGTCCGCGGCAATGGTCAGGTCTCCGGCACTGGCGATGAACCCGTCATAGCCGCTGGTCCTGTCAGCAACCACGGCATTGTCGTTGCGGTCAGGATAGAACTTCCAGATGTACTCCACGTCGGATGCGGCCGCATAGATGTCCACAAAGATCTCGTAGTACCAGTCCGCGGAGTCGTCCTGGGGCTGGATGTCTATCATGTACCAGTCCTGGTCACCCTGGTAGTCCACGTACCCCGCAATCCAGCCGAAGGTGAGCGTGGTGAGCCCGGGCCCGGGGGTGCCTGTCTGGACCACGGCCTGTGCGAAGTCGAGCATGGTCGTATCCACGTCGAAGCTCCGGCGCAGCACCGAGTTGTACTCCAGGGTGATGGAACTCTGGACCGGAGAGGACGCCTCGTTGAAGTACCGGATCGTCCAGCCATGTGGCGGCGCCCCTGGGGACAGCGCCGGGAGCGCATCCGGGATGTCCTTCAGGTCCACCCGGAGGGCATAGGCGACGTCCGCTCCCTCGTCGTCCTGGTAATCGCTCACCTTGATGGAGTACACCGCCTGCGCCGAGTTCGCCGGGATGATCAGGCTCGTCTTCAGGTTCGTGGGCACGGTGGCGGACCTCTGGTTTGTCAGGGTCTTGAGGAGCTGGGTTCCCATGATGCCCACGGTGTATTCCACCGGCGATACCGGGGCCTGGAGGTAGACCTCGAGCACCAGGGGCCGATCGTGGGCCGGGACTGTCACGGCATACCAGTCCGCGTCTCCGCGGAAACTTATCTTCCCCGGGGTGGCCAGGGATGGGTTCGCAGTGGGCGTGATGGGGTCAGCGGTCTGTATGGTGTCGTTGCCTCCAGGTGCCATGTCCGCGTCGTCCTCAACGTCGTGGACCGTCAGGGCCACCCGGTACGGGAGGGCCTGGCCGAACCGCTCACCCGTCGCGGGCTGGACCAGGAGGAAGCAGTCCTCGTCGATCCTTACCTGGGTGGTGTACGGTGCTGACCCGGCGCTGTAGGTGTGGGTCATGAGGGGGACCGAGTCAACATCCACCAGGCTTACCTGGTACGCGCCCGTGCCCGAGGCGGAAAATTCCACCGAGAGGACCTTGAACCCGTCGGGGAACAGGGGCGTGGTCACCTCGTAGTAGTCCCTGTCCTCGCGGTAGTCCAGGGAGGCGTTGATGACGAGGGTCTGTCCGTAGTCGACGAGATCGGCGGGAGATGCCAGGCCCAGGGTGTCGTTTTCAAAGGATTCGGTACCGGACTGTGGATTGATGCACACCTGGTAGGTGGATGCGTTGTCGAAGTGGTCCTTGCCGTAGTCGCTGACAAGGACATAGTATTCTCCTGCCGCCAGGTGATGGACGAGGTGAAAGTTTCTCACCCCTGCCCCGGTCTGGGACTCCAGAAGGGTCCCGTTCGCATCGTAGAGCATGACCTGGAGCTGTACCTGGGTCCCGGAAAAGGCGTTGAACCCCACCGCCACGTCGTAGATGCGGTCCGTGGAGGTGAACCGGTAGCAGTCGGTGTCCAGGACGTGCCCGATGGTGTTCACCGGGCACGTGGCGGCACCGGGGGAAAGGGTCGTGGCCTGGCCGAAGGAGTCGTCTCCGTCGGCGCTGCCCGCGTAGTCGAGGGTGAGATAGTACCGCTCGTCAGCTGCCGCCTCGTCGTCCTTGAAGTCACGCACCGCGATGTAGATGTCCTTGGGTGCGTCGATGAAGGCGTTCAGGGTAAGGTTGGCGGGATTTGTGGCATCTTCAGGGGCATGGCAGCCGTATATGACTGTTCTTTCACCCTGGCCGTCCTGCTGGTAGAGGGTCACCAGGAGGTCGACGTCGGGCCGCAGCGTGTCGCTCATGCACCTGACCTGGAGTACCCTGTTGGTCTCCACGGCCCGGAAGTGGTACCACTTCACGTCGCCCACCGAAGATATGGCCCCCGTGGTCCTCGTGCGCAGGGTCAGCTCCTCTGCGCCGGCAGCAGCGCTGTCCGATGGACTGGAAGAGCACGAAACGACAAGGAGGAGCAGGAAGGGGATAATACCGTACAAGCGTCTCATGTCTGATCTCCTCTAGTGAAGTAGGATGAAGTCCCCCGGTGTGAGCACCACCCGGCGGTCGCGGTCGTCTATGTTCACGATGACCTCTGCCATGCGGAAGATGGGCGGTGAATCGGGACGGTCCTCGGGCACCTGGGCGAGGTAGAACCGGATGAGGTTGTCTCCCTCGTGCCACTGGGTGCCGTCCTCCATGACATAGGCCTGGGTGTCGGCCAGGTCGATGTTGGACACATCGAAGGTGAACTGTCTCACGTACGACTCCATGTCCGTGCCCTGGTTGATGGGAACGAGCCCGCCGTCAACGATGTCGTAGACATAGCTGTTCCGCTCCCTGATCCTGGGGTCGTTGGACATGACGTTGGTGTGCCGCTGCACCTCCATCCAGTCGATGACGCCGTCGAAATCCGTGTCCTTGTTCTCATCGGCGGCCAGGGGATTGGTCCCGGATAGAAACTCGATCCCGTCCGGCATGCCGTCTGAGTCGGTGTCCGGGTTGAACCGGTTCGTTCCCTTGACGTACTCCTCGCAGTCGGTCATGCCGTCGTTGTCCGAATCGATGCCGGCCATCCATGCGTCGCAGATGCTGTCGGTGGAATCCAGGGGGTCCAGCACATGGCCGGGCGAGCTCATCTTCACCTCGCAGAAGTCGCTCAACCCGTCGTCATCGGTGTCTCTGCGCGTCGGGTCCGTTCCGTGGGACTCCTCCTCTTCGTCGGTGAGGCCGTCTCCGTCGCTGTCCACGCCGAGCAGCTCGATGCCCGGCCGCACGTTGAAGTTGTAGGCCACCAGGTATTTCACGGAATATTCCACGGTAAGCCGCATATCCACGATGTTGATGAAGTCGATGGTCTCTGCGTTCTCGAAGAGCCGGAACTGCCCGTTCCCCCGTTCGGCCATGCCCTGCAGGGTGGTCTCGGCCTCGGCCTGGCGGGCCCGCCCGTAGGCGTCGTTCCCGAAGTTGCCCAGGAGCAGGAAGGTGTGGAAGTTGAACGAGCCCACGCCGTAGTCGTCCACCATGGCTGCGATCTCGTCCACCTTGCGCCATATGTCCACATCGGCCTGGGTCTGTCCCTGGGCGTTGGGCACGCCGTCGCTCAGGAAGATCACGACGTACTTGGAGCGGACCCGCTCCTCCTCGTTGGAGTTCATGATGTCGTTGCGCAGGTCCACGTAGATGGCATCGAGCGTACCGAGGTAGTCTGTGGTGGTGTCGTTCTGGACATCGGTGAGAATGTCCTCCAGAACCGCGGGATCCTTGGTGAACCCGTTCGTGGTCTCGAAGACCGTGTTGCTCCAGAGCATGACGGCGAACGAGGTGTTCTCGTTGCTGTTGTACTGGTTGATGAACTCCCGGGCGGCCTCGATGCGCAGGAAGTAGGGGTCCGACCCCGCCACGACGCCCATCTCCTCGTCGCCCATGCTCAGCGAGCAGTCGATGGCGAAGAGCACCTTCACCGGGAACTGGATCTCGTCCGGGCTCTCCGTGAGGAAGGATCCGGCCAGGGCCCCCTTGGTCTGGGACTGGGTCCGCTCCAGGTCCGGGCTGTCCGTGCACCCGCAGGCCAGGACCAGCAGAAGGGCGGCCCCAAGGAGGGTTATACGGGGTTCAGTTCTCATCACACGCATCTCCTTTGCCGTCGTGGTCCGAGTCCTTCTGCTCCGGGTTTGCATAGCTCGGGCAGTTGTCACAGGCATCGCCGATGCCGTCGGAGTCCATGTCCGAGTTCTGCTCGCTGTGCACCCGGGGGCAGAGATCCACGGAATCATCGAACCCGTCGTTGTCCCAGTCGTCGTCGCAGGCGTCGCCCGAGGGGTCGCCCGTGAGGTAGCCGTCCGAGTTGCCCTGATTGACGTTTGGCTTCTTGGGGCAGTTGTCCACATTGTCCGGAATTCCGTCGTTGTCGTCGTCGTCGTCGCAGGCATCGCCCATGCCGTCGCCGTCCGTGTCGATCTGGGAGCTGTTGCTCACGGCCGGGCAGTTGTCCTGTCCGTTGGGGAAGCCGTCGCCGTCCCGGTCGCTGTCACAGGCATCGCCCTGTCCGTCGCCGTCCGTGTCGGTCTGGTCGTTGTTCGCCACGGCCGGACAGTTATCACAGGCATCGCCGTAGTCGTCGCCGTCTGAGTTGGTCTGGTCGTTGGCACGGTAGGGGCAGTTGTCCCTGGTGTCCACCACACCGTCCGCGTCCGCGTCCTCGTCCAGGGACCAGTACGGCCCCAGGTCATACTGCACCAGGATGGGCCCCCCCCCTGCTCCTCCACCTCCCACTCCGCCCGCAGGAGGTGCGCCGCAGGTCTGGTCCGGGCATTCGTCGAACCAGTCGTTGGGGTCGGTGATGCCGAACGAGGAAGTGCACATGAGCAGCATGAATGCCGCGCATCCGATGATGATCTTCAGGTAGTGCATGTCAGTCTCCCCTCACCGATGGAAAAGGTAGATGGTGCGGTCGGTACCCGAGTAGGTGCAGATCCAGGCCGATCCGCTGTTGTCGAACAGGAGTGTGTTGTAGGTACCGATATCGCCCGTCGAAGCAACGGTCTGCCTGTCCCAGACCGTTCCCGAGCGCCGTGCCAGCATGAGGTCCTTGAGGATGAGGCTGCCGCTGTGATTCTGCAGGGCGTAGTAGGCGATGGCGGGATTGCCGGAGGCGTCGAAAGCCAGGCTGCAGTGCTGCCCGCAGTGCGTGCTCTCGTCGACGAAGCTGGTGGTCCACGCGGTGCCGATCCTGGTGGCGAACTTCAGACAGCGGCCGTGGGTGACGCCCCGGGAGTCGGTGTACTCGCCTTCCACGGAGTAGGCCACGCAGAGGTTGCCTTGGGCATCCAGTCCGCAGCTGATGCCGGATACCTCGAAGCCCTGCTCCACCCATTCCCTCTGCCATGCCTGGCCGTCGTAGATGGCGACACGCAACCCCTTGGTGTCGGAGTCCGACATGTTGGGCGCAAGGTCTGCCGAGTAGAACACCGCCGGGTTCCCCTGGGCATCGATGACCATGGCGGCGTGGGCACCGACCCTGTTCTGCTCGCTTGCCGTACCGTTCGGATTGTACATGTTCCCCTCCACGGTAACTTCTTCACCTGCCGAGTCGAGGGCAGCCCGGTCCTTTGCCACATGGAGCAGGTCAGGATAGTTGAAGTTCATGGCGTCGATTCCCTCATAGAAAAACTGATAACAAAGGTGGATCAGACCGGTCCCGTCAACGGCCATGGCCACATGCTTGCCTGCCAGGCCGTCCTCGAACACCGGGTTTCTCTCAACGAACCCGATGCCGCCGGTATACTCCCGCCAGGTGCTGCCTTGGAGAACGCTCACCATGACATCGGACTGCTGCTCTGATCCTCCCGCCCTGACCTGGCCGCCCTGGTAGGCCACCAGCGGCATGCCGTCGGGGTCGAGAGCCGCTGCCAGGGTCCTGCAGTTGTCCACATCCACCACCTGTTCACGGGAGACCTCGGCCTCTGCCACCATATCCCATGCGACATGGTGGAGGGTGTAGTGGCCGTCGGTGTACGTGCTGTCATCGAAATAGGAGATGTGGAGCATACCCGTGCCGTCGTGCACGGCCTTCACCTGGGGCAGGAGCAGCCCGCCGTCACTCACAGTGGCGATGGCGACGCGCTGCCACGTATCCGTGCCCGGCTCCACCTGTGAGTTTCCGTCATTGCCGCCCGAGTCGCCACCCGAGGCGGACCCTTTTCCTCCACAGGCCGGGAACAGGGCTGCTGCCAGGAACAGGCACCACGCCAGGAACAGGGCGAACAGGTCACTTCTTCGATATCTGGATGGATGCATGGTAGAGCTCCTTTGCCCGTGGATGGATGACGTCCTCGGTCTTCTCGATCTCTGAAAGGGCGGGCAGCCCTGCATAGATCTCCTGCGCCTGCACGGTATGCCCGTAGTGCGTGAGCAGGGCGGCAAGGTTCACCCGTGCGCCCACGTGGGTGGGTAAAGCTGAGATGGCACCGCGGAATGCATCGCGGGCAAGGCAGTCTTCGCCGAGGTGCAGCCGGGACACGCCCAGGGCGTTCTGGAGGTCTGCCGTCACGTCCGGGCTCGCGCCACTTTTCTCATCAAGCGCCTTCAGCGCGATGAGGGTGGCGTGCCGGTAGTCCCCGCGCTGCATGTATGCCGTGCAGAGATCCAGCAGCGTCCCCTGATCAGGTTTTTCCTTCAGAAGCCGCTCGTGGATCGCCTTGAGCTCCTGGTCCAGCAGGCACTGGCCGCCGATCTCCGCCGATGCCGATGTGCCGGCAAAGGTGGCAACACGCGCCGGGGCCGAGCCGGGCTCCGCGGCGTGATTGCAGTACCAGGCAAGCCCTGGGTCACAGATCTCCCACTTGCGACCCTGCTGCACCGCGGTCTGCAGGTACTGGTCCGCCTTGTCCCGGTATGCCTGGGCCTTCTCCTCGATGATCTGGGCGTACTGCTCCTGTTCCTCGGGGCTCAGCTCCGCAGGGATGGGTGCCTCTTCGAGGAAGCGGGCGAATTCCCGGTTGATGGAAGAAGCCTGATAGCAGGCCTTGAGTGCCCATTCCGGCGACCTGGAGAGCATGACCTCCTGGTAGCCCTTTTCCAGCCGTTCCAGCAGGGCCGTCTTCCTGGCCACCACGTCATTGTCGATCTGGCCCGAGAGCTTCAGTTCCATGTATTCTCTCAGCTGCAGGGAGGTGGACGCATAGGTCATGCGGGCCAGGTCCCGGGCAGCAGCGGGGTCGGTATCGGAGATCTTCCGGGCAGGGGACTTTTCGACCCTCTTCAGGGAGGCCTCCGCCCTGCCTGCCTCACCCGACTCGATGAGGAGCGCCGCGGTCCTGGCCTCGGCACGGATCCTGCCCGCTTCGCCCAGCCTGTCCCGGTGCTCGGTCAGGACCTCGATGGATGCACCGGTCTCGCCGCGGGCAAGGAGGCTATCGGATGCGCCGAATACCGCCTCGTTCATCATGGCGCCGTTCACGGACCGCATGGAAAGGAGCTGGCGGTAATCCTTTGCGGCGAGGTCATGCTGGCCGAGACCCGCCCTGATGCGAGCCGCCTGCAGGAGGAAATCCTTCGCGTTCTTGTGGTCCGGCAACCTCAGGGAGAAGGACTCCAGGTAGTCGGCCGTGAGCCGGAACTGGGCCATGCGGAGAGACCCGTCGATCATGGCGTTCAGGGTGCCCTCCACCTTCGGCGACGTCGGGTACTGCCGCACGAGGTCGGCGCCCGTGGTGAGCAGGGTCCTGATGTCCCCCTTCTCTTTGCTGGACAGGACCACCGCTGCCAGGGCCTGCTCGCCCATGCCGCTCGTGGGGGTCTGAGAGGCGTACGAGATGAGATCTTCCTTGCCCTTTTCCCAGTCATCCAGGGCCGCAACGGTGAGCGACGAGATGACCTTGTTCTCGGTGGACTGCACGATGCCCGCAACCTCGGCCTTGAGCTGCTGGTCCGTGATGCCCGCGTTTCTGATGACGCCGTTGCCGAATGCGATGAGGCCAGGGTAGTCCTCCTTGAGACTGTAGGCGTCGAGGATCATGTGCACCGCGGCCTTGGAGGCTTCACCGTCCGGGTAGTCCTGCACGAACCTGGTGAACTCCGCGATGGCACCGTCATAGTCGCCGGCATCGTAGGCGACCCATGCCACGTTGAACCGCACATCCGGCACCCGGGGCGAGCCCGGATAGGATTCGGCAAAGAGCCTGCCCGCCGACTTGAGACCTTCCCGGGCATAGGCTGTCTCGAAGTAGGTGAGATGTTCCCGATTCCTGATGGCATGGTAGTACGAGGTCACCGCGGCCGACAGCTTCTCCTGCCTTCCCGGATCGGCCTTGTCCATGCGCAGGGCCAGGGTCTCGTACTGTCTGCCCGCCTTGAGGTACTGATGCGAGCTGAAGAGCGCCTCGGCATAGTTCTCCGCCATGTCTGCGTATGCGGGGCTGTCCTCGAAGAAGTCCAGGTAGACCTTGTACGCTTCGGCGGCGCGTCTGAACTCGTCCGCCGAGTCGTTTCCGCGAGCATGCTCGTGCAGGTAGGTGATGATGTTCCGGGCATAAAGCTCGAAGTCGGCCTGGTCCTTGGCCTTCACCTCATCGGGACAGAAGGCGGAGTACTTTTCCTTCCTGAGCGCCTTCACGATGAGCACCACGTCCTGGTCCGCATGCTCGAAGGTGCCCAGAGCCTGCACGCACTCGAAGGTGTTCCGCGCATACTCCAGCAGCTTCACGGGTTCCTGTTCCAGCGAGGAGAGCTTCCGGTAGACCACCGCGGCATGGGCCCACTTCTTCTTGATGTAGTAGCGGTTCGCCAGCTTCTCCAGGACAGACGCGTAGACCTGGCGGGACCAGGAGTATTTCTGGAAATATGCCAGAGCCTCCTCGGGCGGGTTGTCCCGGTGGGCCTCGGTGTAGCAGTAGGCCATGTCCATGAGGGCCTCCTGCTTGATGTCCACCCGCTTGTAGGTGTCTATCTCCAGGTCCTTGCCCTTCTCCACGCCCGTGACAACCTCCTGGAAGAGCGCGAGTGCCTCGGCGAACTGGAGCTGGTTGATGTGGCACCAGCCGAGCTTGTAGCGGGCGATGGAGACGGCACTGCTGCCAGGGTATCTGAGGACCGCCTCGTAGTGCTTCTTTGCCGTGTCAAGGTCCTGCCTGCTGATGAAGTAGTCTCCCAGGAGCAGGTACGACTCCGGCACATAGATGCTGTCAGGGTACTTCTGGATAATGGTCCGGTACTGTACCACCATGTCGTCGATCTGGTTCAGCTCCCGGTACTCGTGGGCCATGAAGAAGTGCACCTTGTCACGGGCTCCGAAGGAGGGGAAGTCGTTCAGGATCCGCTGGTAGATCTCCAGCGCCTGGTTCTTCAGGGCGTTGGACTCCATCTGGTCGAAGGCCGATGCAGCCTCGCGCCTCTCTGTCCTGCGCACGTAGTAGACGATGCGCGACTGCTCGATGTAGAGCTCGGCAAGACGCATGTAGAGCTCGGGAAGATACGGTTTGTTCCTGGCCTTGTGGATCAGGGCCTTTGTGTTGAGGATGGCGAGCTCGACCTTCTTCCTGTCCTCGGCAAGGCGGGAGAGATACTTCGCCTCCCCGGCGAGCCTGTCCTTCTTCTCGAACCCGTACTCGTCGGCACGGACGGGACAGGCGACCGTAAAGGCCAGGAAAACCGCGAGGAGAACCCGGAAGAGAACCGATGATGGCAGGCTGTGTCGTGTCTTCATTTGAAAAAGATGTCCCACTCCTCGAGATTTGAGCACTTGTTGGGGAGGACCACCTTGAGGTCCGCGAGTTCGTCGTTCCAGAACTCGCCCTGGAACGGGTACACCACCACGCCCCGTGAGTCGTCGCCGCGAGCCTGATCCTTTCCTGCGTAGTGGTACTGGCTGACCCGCTGGTACATGTCGAGGCCGATCTCGTAGGCCATGAGGTGCGCCTCCTCCTCGTAGCGCAACAGGTCGTCGGCGTATTTTTCGTACTCCTCCTCCACCTGCGTCTTCAGGGTGTCCGTTTCCTTTTCGATCTGAAGGGCATAGATCCTGTCCAGGTAGGTGAAGAAGTCATCGTCCCCGTCCTTCCTGAAGCTCCCGCACCGGGCACGTTCCTGCTCCAGCAGCTGGAGGAAATCCCAGGTCTGGCGCACGGCCTTCCTGTTCAGGATCAGCAGCAGCAGCTCGCTGTTCTCGCTGGTCTTGCCCCGCTGGTAGATCCCGGCAAGGGCGGATCCGTATCGGCCCTTGAATTCGTTCACCACGTTCAGCGCGCTCTGGTAGTGGCACACGTCCTTGTAGATGAAGGACTTGAGCATGTAGTATTCCGGCGTGAGATGGTTACGGTAGCTCGGGGCCTCGAAGGCGTAGAGCAGGCCCATGGCCTTCTCGGGGTTGCCCATCCGGTAGTGGGCCCACGCCCGCTCCATGAGGTTCTGCGACTGGGCCAGGATGTTCTCCTCGATGGCCTGGTACAGGAGGTCGCTCTCGGCGTACTTCTTCTGCTCGTAAAGCAGCCGGGCCAGGGTCTTGCGCGCCTGGTCCTTGAGGTTCTCGTCCGTGCACGAGCCGGTGATCACCTGCCTGAGCAGGGGGACAGCCTCTTCGATCCTGTCCTGGTGGATCCTCAGCAGGGCTTTCCGGTTGAGGTACTGGTAGTAGTACCGGCTCTGCGGGGTTATCCTCGCGAAGTGCTCGTCGCCCCAGGACATGAACCCGTGCTCCCAGTCGTACACGCCCTGGTGGTAATGGACGAAGTCTGACAGCGCGCCTTCCACATACCCGAATTCATGGTCGCACACGGTCTGGGCGACGATGAGTTCGCGGTCATGGGGCTGGGAGCGGGACACGGACTCGAAGACCTCCAGGCTGTATTCCACGATCCTCGGGTTGGGCCTGCGCGCCACGACTCTGGCCAGGATACCGGTGGCCGCATGGGTGTACCCGAGCTTCATGAGGGACACCCCCAGGAAAAACTCGGCCCACTCGTAGTCGGGCGCATCCGGAGTGTAGGTGCTCACGTAGCGGTGGAACTCCGGGCACGCAGCGGCGTAGTCCTGCTGCTTGAAGAACTCGTAGCCCCTGAAGAAGCTCGTCTGGTCCACCTCTACCACTGCCGGAGCTGCCATGGTCTCCATGGGCGCGGCATCGGGCTCAGCGGTGTATCCGGCAAGGGACACGCCGAGGCAGAACGCCGCGATGAGTACAGCTGTGCGGCTATTCATGGACTTCGTTGCCCTCCAGGTACCCCTTGAGTCTGTCCACGGTCTCGTCCTGTTCACCCCTGTCCGGGAACAGATTGAACTGAACCGACATGCCTATCCCGAAATAGATGTTGTTCTCGGTGTTGTCCTTCTTCAGGTTGACCAGATCGCGGATCTCCAGGGTCATGCAGAGGTTCCTGCTGAGGAAATATCGGGTCCCGGCTCCCAGGCAGATGGACGGGTCGGTCTCGGCATCGGTGTCGCCGTTGCTGAAGTTCTTCTCATAGGCGATCATGCCGCCGCCCAGGATGAGGTAGCTCTCGTGGTTGAGGATGCCCCTGTTCCAGAGCGTTTCCTTGCCATACAGGGGCTTGAGGATGATATTGGAGTGGATCATGTACCTGGGTTCCAGGAAAACCTCGGGGGTGACCCCGAACTCGTCTTCAAGCTTGTCCTTGATGTCCTTCTCCTGGGTGAACATGTACTGGCCGCGGACCACCTCCCAGGCCAGCCAGTGGTTGAAGTGGTACGTGTAGCCGATGCCCACGGGGTATGCGTTGTAGAAGTCCTCGTCAGGCACGTACCCGATGTTGATGCCGATCTCGTGGTGACGGTGGAAGACCCGCTCCTGGATGGCGAACACCTTTTCATCGTTCTGGGCGCCCGCGGCCATGGCGGGTGCCGGTGCGAGGACGATGAACAGGATCATGATGCCCGTGATGGTTGTGCTCCGCATTGCTCCACGCTCCTTAGAATCCGACGATGTCGAAGATGAACGGATAGGACACGATCACCTCGTTGCCTTCGGGCTGGGGGAATTCCCACGACTTGATGGACGACTGGATGCAGGCATGGATGTCGGACGAATTGAGGGTGGAAGACTTGACGCTCACCTCGCCGACGCGTCCCGACATGAGGATCTTCCACTCGAACACGACCCGTCCCATGAGGGAGGGGTTGGCCACGAGCGCCGTCTCGTAGCAGCGGGTGATTTCCTCGAGGTGCATGTCGATGATCCGCTTGACTTCTTCGCGGCTCATGCCCCCGCCGGCCACCTTGACGGTCTTGCTCAGCCGGGCAGACACCTTCGCCTTGACCTGGTTCTTTCCCGTGCTCCCCTTGTCCAGAGCCGCCACGAGGGCGCCTCCGCTTCCGGATCCCATGACCTGGGACGATCCCTTGGTGTTCACGATGCCCGCCTTGGGGATCTCGATCCTGCCCCCGTCGAGCTTGCCCACGATGCCGCCCACCTTGAACTGGGCACTGTTCTGGGCAGAGCTGCTCACCGCATCGAGATTGGTGACCGCGGCCATGGCCTCCTGGGGCTTGATGCCGATGTTGTCGCCGAGCATGCTCAGGATTCCGGTCTGGCGGACATTCCTGACCGGCGCGCCGGCCTGGGGCTCGCCTGCGGCGGACGCCACCTTCCGGGTGTCTGCGGGTGAAGGGGCCGCAGTGCGTTCCGCCGTGCCCTTGGGCAAAGCCTTCTTCGGGACCCTCTGGGCGAGCTGCTTCTCCTTTTCCCTGATGATCTCCGGGGCCTTCTTGGGCAGCTGGGGAGGCTGGATCCTCTTCCTGATCTCGTCCATCTGCCGGGAGTCCACCTTGACGAAGCGGCCGCTGTCCTGGGACAGGGGTTCAGGCTTGTAGGTGGGCATCATGCCCAGGATCACCAGGATGATGACGTGGATCACCACGGACCTGCCGAAATGACGGACATACTCCCGGTCGCCCTTGGGTGTCTCCTGGATCCGGGGGCTTTTTCCCGGCCGGGTGAGCCTGAGTAGGTACTCATAGGGTCCATGGTGGAACACCGCTGTCTCTTCGCCCGTGAGCTGCCTGCCGCGGACAGGCGGGTGCTGATCCGTGCCAGGGCCCTTTCCCTTCCCGGTCGAGGCTGTCTGAACACCTGCAGGATCCTGGTCCTGCAGGTACAGGAAGACCTCTCCCTTGCCCCTGTTCTCTGCCAGGCAGAACACGCCCTGGCCCGTACGGATGAAGTACTTCTCCTTGGCGCCGAGGAACCGCACGTCCATGATGGCGTCGTGCCGTGTCTTGACCACCTCGAGCAGGATATCCTGACCTGCGGGTGCCGGGTGTTCCTCCGTGACGCAGCGGCCGTCCCTGATGCTGTCCTTCAGGGAGAAGGTGGGCCGGAAACCATCATCGTCATCATCATCGTCATCATCCTCTCCTGTTCCCCTTTTCCTGCCGGCCGGAGCCTGAACCTGTTCGGGCAAGGGTCTGCATACGGTCTCCGCCCGCTCATCGGTCTGATCATGTGCCCTTTCACAGCTCTCCGGCGGGATGGTTTCTCCGTGCTCAACGAAACACAGGGCCCCTGCCTCCTCGAACATGTCCCGCAGCTCGCGGACGACATCATGGGAGGCATTCTTCTTGAGAATGATCTTCTTCCCCGAGAAGAGCCGTTCCAGGGAGGCGCTGTCCTTCCTGAGCAGGCGGGCGAGGTTCTCGATCACCTGGGCCTGGGACATGCCCTGTCTGATGCGCCCCTCGAAGGTCAGCGTGAAGGAACCGTTCCCCGGGATTGAGTCCTCGCGGGCCTGTGGGGCCCTGTCGGTGGGCTCATCCTTGATGGAGGCACCGGAAGGTCCTGCAGAGAGCTGTTTCGAACCCTTGTTGAGCTTGACCTTTAGGGTGAAGGGACCCACGAGGATCGCATCCAGGGGACCCACAACCATCCCGCCTGTGGCTGACGCATGTGCACGTTTCTGCCCAGGGTAGGATGCCAG
Organism: Deltaproteobacteria bacterium; assembly: GCA_029547045.1. Lineage (GTDB taxonomy): Bacteria > Desulfobacterota > Desulfomonilia > UBA1062 > UBA1062 > MWEI01. The sequence continues at coordinate 16,955 of JAKPQL010000121.1, forward strand.
CACGCTGCCCTGGGCGATCCGCAGGATTACGTGGGCCTCTTCCACCGCGCTGTCCTCGAGCCGCAGGTCGGCGTCAGGCCCGCTCCCGACCACCACCTGTTCCTTGCAGAAGCAGTCCCAGCCGAGATGCTCGCTGCCTCTAAAGACGAAGACCTGGAGCAGGGCCTGCTGCCGGTGAGACTCATCCCCAGGCATCGATGTGCCAGCTCGTGGATTATTCCGATCCATGCCCCTTCCCCTTGAGAACGGGATGTTTCCCCGTGCGGTCTTCCTCCCGTGCCGGATTGCCCCGAGCGTCCCGTCCCTCCTGGTGCTGTTCGTCCTGGGTGACAAACCCTTCCAGGATCTCCTTGCGGTAATCCTCCCGGTAGGTGAGCATGCTCTTGATCTCGCTCTTCTTGCGCTGGAGGAGATAGACCGCCCCGGACTTGATGGTCTGGCCGATGATGTAGGTGTTCCCGAAATCGATCCTGCTCATGCGCGAATCGGCAGGCTGCCCTCTGTCGGCTGATGCCTCGGCCCGAACGGGCTTGTCGGCTGTCAGCGCTTCGGGAGTATCCTGGAAAGGCTCAGGCACTGCGGCAATACACAGGAGTCCCGCAACGAGGGCGGCGAGGAGTGTCTTATCGTTCAGCTCCATGGCGGAATCCTCCTGCTACTGCTTCAGCACGCCGAACTGGAAGTTCGGAAACCCGGCCATGCCCGCGGTCTTGATGATGCCGTTGATGGTCTTGAAGGAGAGGCGCTTGTCGCAGAGGAACAAGACCAGGTCCTTGTCCACTGCCGGATCCTGAGACCGGCTGATCGCGCTCTTGCATTCCTTGAGTCTCTGGTAGAGGACAGATCCCTCCAGGTTCTCCGGATCGAGGCCCACCACGCGGCCGCCCTGGACCTTGGCCACGGCCTGGCTGCCCAGCCACACCGTGTTCTCCGACACCACGAGCCTGACGGTATCCTGGTAATCCGCCTGCGCCGCCGACTTGGGGAGCTGAATCTTGCCATCGATCTTCATGGTCACCACGTCCTTGGAAAAGGACACGAGGAGGAAAATGAGCAGGATGGTGAACATGTCCATCATGGAGGTGAGCTGGAGCTTCGGGATATCGGTCTGCCTTGAACGTCTCCGTGACCTGCCAAGCGCCATGGCGTCCTCCCCTACCCCACCTTCCCCGATATCACCACGTTGGGGAAGAGCTGAGTCTCGCCGGTGTTCCGCGCCACGTCCATGGCCCTGATGATGGTTTCGTAGACAATGGTGTCCCCGGGCATGATGATCACCGTGTCGCTCAGGGGGTAGCTGGTCTTGATTCCCTGAAGGAACGAGGACAGCCGATCCATGGCGTACCGGCCCGTTCCCTCCTTCGCGATCACCGTCTCGAAGCCTCTGAGCGTCTGCTCGTCCACCTCGTCGGACATGGCGGACACCGTGATGCCCGTCTCCTCGAGCTGCACGATCACGGTCACCTTGGCAGTGCTCTGCACCGGCCCTGACTCCGCTTTGCTGCTCAGGACAGGGACCGTGGTGTTGATGGCCCTCAGGTGGAAGAAGCTCGCCGAAATGAGCAGGAACGGGATGATGACCAGGAACATGTTCATGATGGGGACCAGGTCGAGGTCGGTGACCTCGGCCTGCCTTTTACGGGGCTTCCTGTCGCCTAGCATGAGGTCTCCCTCTCCTGCTTCATGGACGATAGCGCGTTGAAGAGACCGAGCGCCTTCTCCTCGAACTGGTCGATGAGGTGGTCGCCCCTGTTGTTCAGCACGTAGTACCCCACCAGGCACGGGATGGCGACGATAAGGCCGAAGGCCGTGGTGAGCATGGCCACGGAGATGCCGCTGGCGAGCATCTCCTGCTTCATGGCCTCGTTCGCGTTGCTCACCCCCTGGAAGGCGCCGATGAGCCCGATGATGGTGCCCAGCAGCCCCAGGAGGGTGGATATGTTGGCGAACAGGGTGAGCAGGTTGATGCGGGCCTTCACACGGGGGATCTCCTGGATGATCTTCTCCTCCATGGCCCGCTCGATCTCCTTGTCGCGCCGGTCCGACTTCAGGAGACCCGCCTTGAGGATCCTGCCCAGGGGGTGCTTCTCGAACCGCGTGCATTCCTCGATGGCGCCGCGGAAGTTCATCCCCTCCAGCGAGAGCATCACCTTCTGGAAGACCGCATCCGCATCGAGCTTCAGCCGGAAGTAGAGAAAGCTCGCACGCTCGCAGAAGAGGCCCAGGGCGATGATGGACACCAGCAAGATGGGGTACATGAAGAATCCACCTGCCTGAAACATGGATAACATGCACGATCTCCTTTCCCAATCAGTAGGTTTGTTTTCCGGATGCCATGGATACTGCACAAATTTGCACTGTGCGCATTGACTGCCCGCCACATTGAATTATAGTTCAGTACATTTCCAGCAACTTCGAGCCCACCATAAGCACTATATGTGCCATGACAGAACACGATTGATTTTTCAGCCTTCCTGCATGCGTTTGTACCTTCCTGTTTTCATGACATATTCCCGGGTGATATGCGCGCATGAGCCCCCGGGTTTTCCTTCCGGTGCAGGCGGCGGCAGTGCGTATTCCAGGGTCTGACGGGTTACACATTCAGTTGTGCCGGTTACATTTTCGCTCGGCTCACATGACCGTTTCGATCCGGACAGCCCCCCGGTCTCGCTTCTTGACGCGGCTGCCCCGTGTCTGTTAAGTCATCCCTACCTTCATGGGAGGCACGGCACTGTGTCCTCACTCCAATGCACCGGAAGGAAGATGTGACGCCATGACAGCACACGGCATGACAGGGACGGTGAGCTTTACCAAGATGGAGGGGGCGGGGAATGACTTCATCATGATCAATAATGCCGACTCCTCGCTATCTCTGGACTGGCGCTCGTTTGCAGCGAGCATGTGTCCCCCGAAGACCGGCATCGGCGCCGACGGGGTCATCGTCATCGAGCCTGACTCCGAAACCGATTTCACCTTCCGCATCTTCAACGCCGACGGCAGCGAGGCGGAGATGTGCGGCAACGGTGCCCGCTGCGCAGCGCTCTTCGCCCACGAACAGGGCATCGCCGGGACCGCCATGCGGTTCACGACCCTGGCCGGCGTCATCGGCGCGCGCATCGACGGCAACGAGGTGGCCATCGAGATGACCGAACCCTTCGGGATGGAGACCGGGATCGACCTCGACCTGCAGGGTGCCTGCAGGACCGTCCACTACGTGAACACCGGCGTGCCCCATGCGATCCTGTTCACGCACCGCCTCGACGAGGAGGACGTCGCCGGTATCGGGCGCCTCGTCCGGTTCCACGAGCGGTTCGCACCTGCCGGGACCAACGCGGACTTCGTGGAGGTGCAGGGGCCCGGGTGCATCCGGGTGCGCACCTATGAGCGGGGCGTGGAGGGGGAAACCCTTGCCTGCGGTACCGGCGCAGTGGCCTCGGCCATCCTGTCACACCACCTGGGCAAGGTCTCGGAAGTGCCGGTGCTCGTGAGGATGAAGGGCGGGGACCTGAAGATCGATTTCACTGCAGGCCAGAAGGGCTACACCCGGGTATGGCTCATGGGCCCGGTGACCACCGTGTTCACCGGCCAGGTCCGCCTGGGCACGTGAGCTGACTACAGGTGGAGTGCCCTTCATACACCATGAATGGAGCCATCGCACATGCGTGAGTTCGTAGCAGTCCTCGATTTCGGTTCCCAGTACGCCCAGCTCATCTCCCGGCGCATCCGCGAGTGCGGTGTGTACTGCGAGATCCTGCCCCACGACGTCACCTCCAGCGAGCTTGTGGCCATGGCGCCCCGGGCAGTGGTGCTCTCCGGCGGCCCCGCCTCGGTTCTCGAGGAGGGGCATCCGGGCATGGATGCCGCGATCTTCGATCTCGGCCTGCCTGTGCTCGGCATCTGCTACGGACTCCAGCTCACGGCCAAGGTGCTCGGCGGCCGGCTGGAGCGCGGCCTTGCCAGGGAATACGGGCCTGCGACCATAGAGGTGGACACCCCCCTCGGTCTCTTCCAGGGCCTGGCCGGCCGGCTCGACGTGTGGATGAGCCACGGCGACCACGTCTCGTCCCCGCCTGCGGGCTTCACCGTCCTTGCCCATACTCCCACCTGCCAGGTGGCAGCCATGGGGAACGAGGGGAAGAAGATCTACGGCGTCCAGTTCCACCCCGAGGTGGTGCACACCCCCCGGGGCACCGAGATCCTGAAGAACTTCCTCTTCGCCATCGCCGGGTGCACCGGCGGCTGGAGCATGAAGGGATTCATCGAGGAGGCCGTTGAAGCCATCCGAACCGAGGTGAAGGACGGCAGGGTGATCTGCGGCATGTCCGGCGGGGTGGACTCGGCGGTGGTGGCGGCCCTGCTCAACAGGGCCATCGGCGAGCGGATGACGGCCATCTTCGTGGACAACGGCGTGCTCAGGGGCGGCGAGGCAGATGAGATCCGCAGGACCTTCACCGGGTCGTACCCCCTGAACCTGGACATCGTGGACGCATCGGACCGTTTCCTGGACGCCCTTGCCGGCGTGACCGATCCCGAGGAGAAACGGAAGATCATCGGCCGCACCTTCATCGACGTGTTCAACGCCGAGGCCGCGCGCATCGGCGGGGCCGAATTCCTGGCCCAGGGCACCCTCTACCCGGACATCATCGAGAGCCGCTCCGCCAAGGGAGGGCCGTCGGCCACCATCAAGAGCCACCACAACGTGGGCGGCCTGCCCGAAGACCTGCAGTTCAGGCTCATTGAGCCCCTCAAGGAGCTCTTCAAGGACGAGGTGAGGATGCTGGGCAGAGAACTCGGCATGCCCGAGTCCATCCTCCAGAGGCAGCCCTTCCCGGGTCCTGGACTGGCCGTGCGCATCCTGGGCGAGGTGACCAAAGAGAACGTGGCCATTCTCCAGGAGGCCGACGCCCGGGTTCAGGAAGAGATGGCCAGGTGGGACGGATACGGCGGGGTCTGGCAGTCCTTCGCGGTGCTGCTCCCGGTGAAGACCGTGGGCGTCATGGGCGACGAGCGCACCTATGCCAACGTCATCGCCGTGCGCGCGGTGCAGAGCCAGGACGGCATGACCGCGGACTGGGTCAAGGTGCCCTACGACGTGCTCTCGCGAATCTCGGCGCGCATCATCAACGAGGTCCAGGGCGTGAACCGGGTGGTGTACGACATCAGCTCCAAACCGCCGAGCACCATCGAGTGGGAGTAGCCACAGACATGGCCGTGCATCGAAACACCGCATGTTCGGCAGCTGCGGGATATGGTATGGTCATGTACGCACGGTGCACGATGCATCATCACCGACAGGGTACGATTACAGCACAACACGACCATCCACGCGAGGAGGTAGGCCCATGGGCGGACTGTTCGGCATAGCTTCCCGGCAAGACTGTGTGAGGGATCTCTTCTACGGGACCGACTACCATTCCCACCTCGGGACGCGCAGGGCCGGTCTTGCGGTGGTGAACGAGAAGGGGTTCACCCGTTCCATCCACTCCATCGAGAGCGCCTACTTCCGCTCCAAGTTCGAACCAGACCTCTCCATCTTCCAGGGCACCATGGGCATCGGGGTGATCAGCGACTCCGACTCGCAGCCGCTCATCATCAATTCCCACCTGGGCACCTTCGGCATCGTCACCGTGGGGAGGATCAACAACCTGCCCGAGCTGGGCAGACAGGCCTTCTCCCAGAGGAAGTACTTCTCCGAGACCTCGGGCTTCGACATCAATCCCACCGAACTCATCGCCATGCTCATCTGTGAGCACGACAACTTTGCGGACGGCATCCGCCACGTCCACAACTCCGTGAAGGGGTCGTGCTCCATGCTCCTGCTCACCCGCCAGGGCCTGTACGCGGCCCGAGACAGGTACGGCCGGACCCCCATCGTCATCGGGAAGAAGGAGGGCGCCTTTGCCGCGTCCTCCGAGTCCAGCGCCTTCCCGAACCTGGGCTATGAGACCTGTTACTACCTCGGGCCGGGCGAGATCCTGCTCGTCACGCCGGACGGCTTCACCCAGGTGAGCCCTCCCGGCGACACCTTGCAGGTGTGCGCGTTCCTGTGGGTCTACTACGGCTACCCGCCGTCGTGCTACGAAGGCATAAACGTGGAGGAGGTCAGGTACAAGTGCGGGAGGGCCCTGGCCAAGGACGATCCCGTGGAGGTGGACTTCGTGTCCGGCATCCCGGACTCGGGCATCGGCCATGCCCTGGGCTATGCCGGCGGCAAGGGCATCCCCTACATGCGGCCGTACGTCAAGTACACCCCCACCTGGCCCCGGAGTTTCATGCCCCAGAACCAGTCGGTGCGCGACCTGGTTGCCAAGATGAAGCTCATCCCCAACCGTGCCATCATCGAGGGCAAGCGCATCGTCTTCTGTGACGACTCCATCGTGCGCGGCACCCAGCTCCAGGACAACATCCAGATCCTCTACGACTACGGGGCAAAAGAGGTGCACATGCGGGTGGCCTGCCCCACGCTCATCTACCCGTGTGAGTTTCTGAACTTCTCGACTTCCCGCTCGCAGCTTGACCTGGCTGGCAGGAAGGCCATCAAGGCCCTGGAGGGAAGGGACGATGCCTTCCTCGAGGAGTATGCGAGAGCCGGGTCGGACAGGAACAGGGCCATGGTGGAGCACATCCGCAGGACGCTCGGCATGACCTCGCTGAAGTACCAGACCATCGACGACCTGGTGAAGGCCATCGGCCTCCCCAAGGAGCGGCTCTGCACCCACTGCTGGGACGGGTCGAGCTTCAGCTGAGGGGCCCAACGCCCGCGGGGGATCACCGGGGGTTACAGCTCAGCCTGACCTCCGGGCAGCAGCGATGCGAGCCGCACGGCCTCGAAGCCTGAATCCTCCACGATCCGCAGCAGCTCCATGCACGCCCCGCCGGCCCCGCGCAGGAGATCCCTGATCTCCCTCTCGGAAAGCTTCCTGCCGGCCATGCCCAGCAGTACCCGCAGCAGGGCCGTCCAGCGGACGAGGTCCTCCATGGCCTCCTTGTTGAACCACCACTTGTCGTTGAACAGGTTGAATCCCAGGAGATCCCGCACCATGGTGTCCGAGAGCATGTCCCTGAGCAGCACCCCCATGTCTACCCCTGCCGGGAGCGACTGGTGCCGGGTGAGTATCCTGATGAGCATCACCTCGTATCCCGCCCTTCCCCCATGGGCGCCCAAGGCAGTTATGGATGAGGCCATGGCGCTGCCCAGGAGCCAGTCCTCGATGAGGGCCGCGGACACCCCGTGTGGGTCCTTCTCAGGGCTGAGCGTGCCCATGCGCGACACCAATGCCCAGAGCACGGCGATCCTCCACCCCGCGAGGTCTTCGGTGGTCTTCTCCGGGATCAGGTCCACAAGCGGCCGGACCTTCGCGTCCTTCTTCCAGGATGCCTTGCGCCTGAGCCTGTCCAGGGTGAACAGGGCATCCAGCAGCAGACATGCATCGTCGCTGCCCGGACGGCTCCGCGGGCGCCAGCGGGCGAATTCGCAGGCGCGGTCGAGAAACGAGGCCACCTTGTCGCTGAACTGCACAGGCACGGTTCCCAGGCGCATGCCCTCGGCCACGAGGCGCCGCAGGCCCTCGGGGGCGACCATGTCCCTGAACGGTGCCAGGACCGGCTCCAGGGTGAGCTCCTTAAGCGCGGCCATCACGTCCGGCACCCCCCTGCCCATGAGGGTGCCCTCGAGCCGGGCGCACCTTCCGTCAGTGTCGTGGAGCTCACGGAAGGAGGTGAACACGTGGCACTTGAAGGCCCCGAGGTGGACCATGAGCCCGTCGTTCCAGAGGCTGCGGGAGGACCTGAGGTACTCGAGCCCGCCCTTCTCGTCCCGGAACACGTAGTACACCCCCTCCCCGCTCCTGAGGCCGAGCCCCTCGGCCAGACCCTTGTGGACGATGTGGCGTCTGCCGCCCTGCTCCACGTTCATGCCCACGGAGCGGCTGATGGTGCCCGTGGCCTCGGCGTACCGGTTGTTGTACACCACGAGTATCCGCTCGTCGTTGTACCGGTTGGAGTAGGCGAACACGTCCTCGTTCACGTGGCCCTCGGGGGTGGTAAAATCGTAGAGCACGAAGTGTTCCACCCCGGAGAAGAGGCGGCGCTTCCTCAGCAGCGGGAAGATCTCCTGCTCGTGGCGCCAGACCAGGTGCTGGTCCACGGGTTCGTCCCAGTAGGATCGGCGGTATTCCATGCCGTACTTCTCGGAGAAACCCTCGATCTGGCCGTGGCCGAACATGGGAAGCCCCGGCAGGGTGGCCATAAGGGTGGCCACACCGAAGTACTTGTCTTCCCGGCCGAAGCCGTGCACCGCGGGCTCCTCGTCCGGGTTGTTCATGAAGTTCACGAAGCGCCTGAGGATCTCGGGGTTGAAGCGGAGCACGTTCTTCATGACGTCTCGGTACTTGCTGTTGTCCTCGGCCTTGAGCATGTTCATGAAGGCCGAGTTGTACACCCGGTGCATGCCCAGGCTGCGCACGAAATACCCCTCCATGAGCCAGAACGCCTCGGCCAGGAGCAACGTGTTGGGGGCCTCGACGGCGATGCGGTCCACGAGCTCACGCCAGAACTCCACCGGGAAGAGCCGCTCGAACTCGTCCGGGGACACGCTGTGGCCTGCGCGGGACGGGATGTCGCCGCCGTAGCCGGGTGCCGGGTACCAGAGGCGCTGGAAGTGGCGCTTGGCAAGCGTCATGGCCGCGTCGAAGCGGATGATGGGGAAGCGCCGGGCAATGGCGATGGTCTGGCCGATCACTGCCTGGCGCACCTCGTGCTTGAGGAAGTCGAGCTGGGCCGTGTCGTTCCAGGGCATGCTCGTGCCGTCGTTGCCGTGGTAGATGTACCGGTCCTGGCCGGTCCACCGGTCGTGCCTGCGAAACACCACGGCGGCGTCCCTGCGGTCCCAGTAGCCGTCCTCGATCTGGATCACCACCCGGTCGTCCTGCGACAGGTTGGGCCCGGTGTAGCGGTAGGCAGGGAACGGCGGGCTTTCCAGCTGGATGAACCATTCCGGGTGCTCGATGACCCAGCGGGAGTAGATGCCCATGTGGTTCGGCACCATGTCGGTCGCCATGCGGATGCCGAAATGCATGGCCCGGGCCTTGAGGTTCTCGAAGGCGTCGTCGCCGCCCAGCTCGGAGGCGATGGTGTAGTCGTAGATGGAGTAGGCGGACGCCTCGGCCTCGGGGTTGCCGGTCATGCGCTTGATGGTCTTGGAGGCCGGGCTGCGCTCCCAGATACCGATGAGCCAGAGACCGGTGAATCCCCATCGGGAAAGCAGTTCCAGTTCCTCGTCCGGGATCTGGTCCAGGCGGCTGATGTCACGGCCGTACTTCACCGAGAGCTGGTGCAGCCACACGTACACGCTCTTGGCCATGAGCACCAGGCTGGGCATCCAGTCCTCATCCGGGCTGAACCGCTCCACGTCCTCGTAATCCCGCAGGCCGAACGTGGGCACGGGCGCATAGCCCTTGCTGAGGAAGCGGACCTTGGTCTCCTCCTTGATGAGGTCGAGCCCTGAGAGCAGTCTGATGTAGAGCTCTGCCAGGAGGTGGCCCCAGTGCTTCCGAATGAACTCGAGCTGGTCGTGGAGCGAGTTCGGGCAGGCTCGAAGCGGCGCCATGAGGAGATCCAGCAAAGTGAGCCCGAGCGCGCCGAGTACGGGCTGGGACCGGAAGAACTCGTCCAGGGTGCTGATGAGGTCCAGGTACGTCGTCTCCTGCCGCAGCGGTGCATCGTCGAAGAGCTCCTTGTAGCTCGTGGTTGCCGGGTTCTCGTTGGACACGTAGAGCAGCAGCATCTCCTCCACGGCGATGATCCGGTTGGGGACGCCGTTCGTCTCGGAGGCGAGGTACTCCTGCACCGTGAGTTCGCCACGATACACGCTGATAGGCGGGAAGTGGTCAACGAAGCGCTCCATGGTGGCGTCCACGCCGGGAAGTCGCCTGGAGGCGTACTCGTAGGCGTCCTTCATGATGTTGGCATTGACCTGCCTGCGGTAGAGCTCGATCATGAAGTGCAGCACCTCGTCGATGAGTCCCATGGCGTTGATGTCGGATGCGCGCACCGCCTTCTCCGGGTGTGCCGCCGCGTCGCGGACGCGGTTCATCCTGTCCGCGAAGTCGCGCGCCGCCTGCGGGCTGGTGAATATCACGTTCCCCGTGATGGAGAACAGGGACTGGTCGAACTGGTAGAGGTCTCTCGCCTTTTTCGAGATGTGGAATTCGTACATCGGTTCAGGTCCTCACCGTATGCGTTTCGTGGAGGATCGTGTCATGCATAGTGGTCATAGAATGTCATTCCAACGGGTCTGAAGGTTGTAGGAGAATGTAGGGGAACGGGGGATGTGAGTCAAGACAAAAGCGAGGACCAGTTTGGGTGCGTGATCCCTGGTCCCCGACTTCATCGCCTGGAATAGTCCGGTCGCAGGACGGACAATACCCGGGCCTACCTCACCCTCACCAGTGCGTACATGAGACCCTGGTCTCCCTGGACCATGCTCACCCGGAAACCGGCCTGTTTCGAGCTGGTCCTGCCGCCCGCTTCCACGGTGCCGTTCAAGGTGTACGTGGCCGAGGGGATGTTCTGGGGAAAGGTGACCTCCTGTTCGGTCACGTAGGTCCCGGCATTCCGGCTCCTGCTCATGGGCCCGATCTTCTTGACGGACTTGCCGTCCGAGAGTATCTGGCGGGTCTCCATGACCGGGACCACCTTGTTGGGATCACTGTTGAGCAGGGCATAGTTGATGACGAGCTTCGCCTTCTGCCCGGGTCTGATCACACTCGGCTCCATGCGCACGTCTTCGACCTGCACCATGGTGCCCTGCGATGGCTCATACTGGTAGGTCTTCGCCGTATCCTGGGCCGACTTCAGTTTCCTGTCCAGATATTTCCCGATCACCGCTCCCGCAAGGGCCCCAGCCGCGGCACCGATCGCCGCACCCAGCTCCGGATCGTCCTTGGACAGCTTGCCTCCGAGAACCCCGCCCGCTGCAGCGCCTATGAGCGCGCCTGTCTGGGCACTGTCCATCTCGGCACAGGACCAGAACAGTCCCACAAGAGAGATGCATACCACCACTGCTATCGCCTTCTTCATGCCACCCTCCCTGCTTTCTGTATCATGGCGTCCGGTCCCTCAGTTCCCCGATACCCCACGCGTCGTCCTGCCCTGAAACAGGACTGCTCCCGGCCTCCGGAGAGGGGGCACGGGGTTTTGTGCGGACCTGTCTTCGTGTCGTTTCCTTCTGCGCTTCCTGCTCATGGTTTTCAGCATGCCCTTCCTTGTATCCGGGGCTCTCCGAATCTGGAGCCTGCGCGGATGGGGGCTGCGCTGGTTCCTGGGATACGGCCTCCGCCTGGGAAGACGCCGGCTCCGGGGCCTCCTGAACGGCCTGCTGCTGTACCGGTGCGGGCAGGGCGGGCTGAGACGCCGTGGCCGCGGGCCTGACGGCTTCAGGCAACTGCGGCTGTGTCCGGACCCTGTGGTGAAGATAGTAGTACGTCCCTCCACCTGCAGCCGCGAGCGCAATGGCTGCGATCAGGAGGAACACCACGACCCTGGACCTCTTTCCCTCTGGTCTGCCCTTCTCCTGGGCGGCCGGCTGCAGAGGCGCTTCTTCTTTCTTTTCTGCCATAGCGTCCTGCAGCGCAAGGGCAACCTCCTGCCCTGTCTGATAACGCTCATCCGCGTTCTTGCTGAGGCATTTCATGATGACCGCGGACACACCGGCAGGCACCTCTGCAGGGGCGTTCACGGCAGCGGGCTCCACCGGGTTCTCCTGCATGATGTCGTTGAACAGTGTCGCCAGCGTCTTGCCCGGTCCGCCGAAGGGGCGCCTCCCCGTGCTCAGCTCGTAGAGGACGACCCCGAGGGAAAAGATGTCGGTGCGCCTGTCCACGGGCTTCCCGACGACCTGCTCGGGAGACATGTAGGCAGGGGTTCCCATGATCTCCCCGGTCTGGGTCTGCAGGGTGGCCGTGGAGTCTTCGACCCTCGCAATGCCGAAATCGGTGATCTTGATCCGGCAGCCGGGCTGGATGATGATGTTGCTCGGCTTGATATCCCGGTGGATCACCCCCTTCTCATGGGCGTAGTGCAGCGTCTGGGCCATCTGGATGCCCATGTCCACGATCTCGGCGATGGTGAACCGCTGCTCCCTGATGAGCTCGTTCAGCGGCCTGCCCTCGAGGAACTCCATGGCGATGTACACATTGCCGTTATCCTCGCCGACATCGTGGATGGTGACGATGTGAGGATGGGAGAGGCGGCCTATGGCCTTGGCCTCGCGGAGAAAGCGTTTGATGAGCACCTCGTCGTCGGCCTTGTCCTGACGGAGCACCTTGAGCGCCACCACCCGGCCTATCCGCGGGTCGTGGGCCTCGTAGACCACTCCCATCGAACCCTTGCCCAGTTCCTTGGTAATCTCGTAACGGCCGTAGTTCATGAGCTCATCAAGCCCGTCAGGGTGGAACGGATCCCTCGCAGTGCCCCCCCGTACAGCGGCACGGGATGCCTCCGGGTGTCTCTGCCATTCCCTGCATTATAAATGGATACATCTGGTTATTCAACTTTCCGCGCACTGTTGAAGGTTCAATCCTTTTTTACCTGCTTCTTGTACGTCTTGAGGAACTTTCCGAAGGCCCTGTCCTTCTTCCGCCTGTCCAGGTACGACATTTCATAGTGCTCGGACTCCTTCCTGAGCTTGAGATAGCTGGAGTATCGATCTTCGGACAGCTCTCCGGTTTCCACCGCGGCCCGGACGGCACAGCCGGGTTCGTGCCCGTGGCTGCAGTCCGCATACCTGCACCGGGCGGAAAGCCTGACGAACTCCTCGAACCCCATGTCGACGCCGTCACTGGCTCCCATGATGCCCAGTTCCCGCATGCCGGGAGTGTCGATGAGCATCGCACCCTGGCCGAGCATGATGAGCTGCCGGCGAGACGTCGTGTGCGTGCCCTCCCCGGTGCCGCTCACCGCCTTCGTCTCGAAGGCCTGCCGGCCCATAAGGCGGTTGATGAGCGTGGTCTTCCCCACACCGGAAGAGCCGAGCAGACAGTACGTCCTTGACGGGGAGAGCGTCTTCCGGAACTCGTCGAAACCGCTGCCAGTGACATTACTGAGCGCGAGAACCTGTGCCCTGGTGACCGAGCCGATGATAGCGAGCTTCTCCTCCAGTTCCTCCCGGGAGATGAGGTCTGTCTTGGTAAGGATGACCTTGGGATCGACATGCCCGTCCGCTGCCATGACCAGGTACCGTTCCAACCGGTGCGGGTTGAAGTCGTAGTGGCACGACTGAACGATGAACGCCGTGTCTATGTTGGCCGCAATCATCTGGTAGTCGGCATGGTCACCTGCGCTCCTGCGGCGCAGGAAGGTCTTGCGCGGGAACACCCCGTGGATGATCGCCGCGGTGTCGTCGTTGTAGAACTGCGCCGTCACCCAGTCCCCGACACAGGGCAGGTCGCCGGGGTCCTCAGTCTGGAAGGACAGCCTGCCTGCGAGCTCGGCCGGGACCTCCGTCAATTCGTTTCTTATCAGGTACGAGCCCCGATCCACCGCCGTCACCCGGGCAATGCAGCAGTCCTGACGGGGCAATGTGCCCGCTTGGGCTTCAAACCACTGGTCGAATCCGAAATCTTTCAGTTCCATATGGTGCATCACCGAACACACAGGCCGCGGCAGAAGGTTGTCGGCTGGAGTTGCCCGCTCGGCCGTTCTCCAGCGAATCAGCTAGGCTGCCTGCAATAAGAACTCGACTTTGACGGCCTCGTACGGAAACTCGATTGCGCCGTTTTCAGTGCGAACGAGCAGGCCTGCGCTGAGAAGTGCCATGACGTCTCCGTGAACACCCTTTACATCGCGCCCTGCCCGTCGTGCCGTCTCACGGATCGATACCGCACCCGCACCACAAAGCACCTTGAGGAGCTCCCATCGTTTTGCAGTCAGCACTTTCCACAGAAGCTCGGGAGATGCAAAACTGATTCGGGCCGACTTCTGTTGCTTGTTCGTACCCCAGGCCTGGGCGAACCCATCCATAGCCTCTTTCGGTGTCCGAACCTCAAGAATCACTGTTTTCATCATTCCACCTCTCAATGTCGTGCTGAAAATCCTGTGTCAATTTCTCTGGGGTGGAAAAACGATACGTGCCTTCCTTTTCGCCCCAATGACTACGATCACCTTTCACGCCCTCGTTGTCATACCTGAGAACGCATACTTCATTCACGATGTACTCCAGACGATATTTATAAGGATGCCTGGACCCTGCCAGCGGATGGGCCAGCCGCCAGAGTACGAGTTCAGTAAACTTGTTTTCTGCATACACAATGTGCTGACGAACCAGCTCCGTGGCTTGCATGTTCGCGATTGTACCAACGCTGGTCACTGTTGTCAATTACAACAACACCTAAGTATCGGAGAACATTGGTGAAGGTAGGCTCTCCCTGAGGATACATGCCCTGCTGTACCTGCTCATGGGCAGGGTCTCCCCCTCCTTCGAGGGTTGCGGCGGCGGGCGGTATTCGGAGATCGGTAACGACTTCTCCCCGTTCCTGCACTACGGCGGCGGCATACGGTTCATGCTGTCGGAGCACGTCGTCATAAGAGCCGAGTACATGCTCACCGATGTCAGCTGCGAGTACGAGATCGGCCAGGTCGAGTACTGCGAGTTCGTCGGAGGGGGAACGAGTCTTGGCGTGATTCCCCTCTAGTACTCAGAGGATCTGAAATTCAAGAGCATCATGTTCGGCATCGGATACGCCTGGTGAGGGAGTCGCTGCCAAACCACAGCCAATCACGCGCAGGTGTTGAAGAAGGCCAGCGCGCTCCCCTCGGCCACCCCCACTTCGCGGCTGATGACCGGACACTTGGCCACGAAGAGGTGGAACACCTCCCGCTCCTCCTCGTGCAGGCTCTCGAAGTTGCCCTGGCCCTTGGCGATGACGAGGTCCGCCTTGGCGAACACGTCCCTGAACTCGTCGGTGCAGACGGCCATGGGCGTCCCCGAGGCGCCGGACCCGCTGGACATGACCCTGCAGATACCCGTCAGCCCGGCCTGCTCCGCGTCCTTCAGGGTGACGTCGTTGATGATGGGCACCGCCCTCACCGCGCAGGTCACGCGGTCCTGCCCGATCTGTTCGATGAAGACCCGGTCGAACACAATCTCTCCTGCATTGTCCAGGATGTACAGGACGTTCGTCGCACCTTCAAGTATGCGCCTTAACCGGTCCCGGTGGTCCAGGGCGAACTCCGCCGCCAGGAACGACCTCACCACCCGCTCCATGTCGATGCCGTCCGCCGACTGCCGGCCGTAGTCGATCATGTTCCCTGCGAGCGCGATGCGCAGCGCAGTGTCGAAGGGGTCGCCAGAGGCAGCCACTGCATCCTTCAGCACGGGGTAACACTGCAGGGCCTTGGCGTTGGAGCGCTCCTTGATCCGGGCAAAGGGGTCGTCGATCCCTGTGGTGCGATGGAGCATGTCATACATCTCCCTCGCAGCCAGCGGAGGCACCTGCGCATAGTTCAGCACAGACGCCCAGGCCAGGACCTCCCGCAGGAACCGCTCTCGGTCAGATGCGCTCAACGCCTGGTCGGAGATGTCGTAGCCGTGCCGGATGAGGCACGGGATGCATTCGAGCTGGAGGTTCATGGGCTAGAACATCTTCATGATCTTTTCCACGATACGCTGGAAGGACATGCCCGCCGCGCAACCCATGGCGTAGAGCATGAACGGCTTGCCGTTGTCTGTGTCCCTCACCACGTTCGGGTCGATGGGTATGGCCCCGAGGAAGGGCACGCCCAGTTCAGTTGCGGCTCGCTCGCCTCCTCCCTGCTTGAACAGGTCGATGGCGTGCCCGCAATGGGGGCAGGAAAAACTGCTCATGTTCTCGATGATACCCAGCAGCTTTAGGTTCAGCGTGCGGGCGAACTCCACGCTCTTGCGCGAATCCAGCAGGGCCACGTCCTGGGGCGTGGTCACCACCAGGGCGTACGGGGTTATGCCCGCCTGGGCCTGGCTGATGAGCTGGGCGATGGACAGGGGCTCGTCCCCGGTGCCCGGGGGAAGGTCCACGACGAGGAAGTCCAGTTCGCCCCACTTCACGTTGGCCAGGAAGTGCCGCATCATGGTGTGCTTCACCGGGCCCCGCCACA
Organism: Deltaproteobacteria bacterium; assembly: GCA_029547045.1. Taxonomy (GTDB): domain Bacteria; phylum Desulfobacterota; class Desulfomonilia; order UBA1062; family UBA1062; genus MWEI01. The sequence goes on from JAKPQL010000121.1 coordinate 33,086, forward strand.
CCACGGGCTGGTCCCTGTTCTGCAGGAGGTTGCCCACGGATACCAGGGACAGGTTCTTGTACACCTCCACGGGGAGCATGTTCCCCTCCTCGTCGCCCATGAGCGGCCTGCCCTCCACGCCCATGATGAGCGGGATGTTTGGGCCGTGCATGTCGCCGTCGAGGACTCCCACCGCGTAGCCCTGGCGGGCCAGCGCTGCGGCGAGGTTGGCGGCCACGGTGGACTTGCCCACTCCTCCCTTGCCGCTCATGACCATGATGGTGTGCCTGATGTGCGAGAGCCGTTCCTTCAGCTTTTCCTGCTCCTCGCTCATCTCCTTGGCCTTGGTCTTTTCTTTGATCTTGATCATATCGTGCCTCTGTGGACCTGTGATCTCTCCCCAAGGTGCGTAGCACAGAATGGAGCCGATCTCAAGGGAGCCGAGCGGTCGCTCACTCCTCCAGGGCCACCACCATTGTTTCGGGCATCATCCTCCCTGCCGCAGCATAGGCGTAGTCCCTCACGTACCACGAGGGGTCGGTACGTGCCGCCTTGCGCAGGAGTTCCAGGGATCTCCCCGTGCCTATCCTGCCCAGTGTCCAGCATGCCTTGGTGCGCACGTTCAGCTGCGGGTCGGTCATGTTCTCCTCGACCAGGGGGAGGCACTTCGGGTTGCGCCGCTCGCCCGCCTCCACCAGGGCGTTCACCCGCACCCGCTTGCTTGCGTCCCGCAGCATGGCCGCAAGCGCTTCGTCACCTATTGCACCGGGATAGGTGGCCACGGCGATGTAGCGTTTCTGCTCGGTGTCCGATGCCGCGAACTCAATGATCTTCGCCGGGTTGCGCCTGAGCTGCATGGCCAGGTACGACCCCGTGAAGAGCGGTGCGAAAAGGCTCACATAGGCTGTGGCAACAGCCGCGGTCGCGAGCAGGCTCCTGCGGGAGACCCGTTCGAGGCCCAGGGCGAGCCAGGACAGCAGCAGCATGGTCATGATCACCATGGGCCCGAGGCGGAAGAACACGCCGAGGCCGCTGCGCAGGAGACGGTTTGGGTCTGAGGACTCCTGCGCCCCCTCGAAGACCCGGTTCCCCAAGTTCAGGGGCAGGCCGTCCTTCGGCACAGCCACTGCCGGGCAGGGGAGTGTGTCCCTGGTCACGCTGAACCTCGCGCCCTGCACCGAGCACGGGTCTTTGGCGCGGACCCACAGCGTGCCGTGGGGCGAGTGACCGATACGGCGCTCTTCCTGTTCGACTGCCACGACGTTCTGCGTCCTCATGGCAGGGGTCTTGATGACGTCCGCGCTCAGCAGGGTGTGGTCGTAGTAGAAGTCGCTCACTGCCGCCAGGATCGGCCATGCGATCATGGCGTCCCGCACGTTCATGAACGAGGATCCCATGGCAACGGTCACCATCACAGGGGACACGATGAAGGCGCAGAACAGTGCGAATCGCTTCCAGTTCACGGGGGTTCCCCCGCACCTCCTCAACACGAACGCCCAGGCACCCGTGAAGAAGACCGGGCAGAGCAGGCCCATGACCACCGAGGTCACGGGCAGCTCGCCGCTGAAGATCAGGTACGTGCATGCGAGGCCCGCGCAGACCGCCGTTGCGGCATCGTACCGGTTGAGGCGGCCGGAGAGCCAAGCGGGGAGCGTCACCACCATGCAGACCATGGCGTTCTGCACGCCGAGGGTCAGGCCGAAGAACAGGGCGCTGGAGAGACGGTGGGTGAACGAGACCAGGTGGGGGTCGTCGGGCGCCACGAGGACGGTCATTCCGAACCGCCCGAGCAGGATGGATTCGGCACGGATCATGTCCGCATGCAGGCCCACCAGAATGAGTCCGTAGACGGTCATGAGCACGATGCACGCCAGTGCCCCGCAGAAGGTGGCCAGGTACCATGCGTTTACGGTGCGTGCAGCGCCCTGGGGCCGGAGCGCCAGGCCCGGGGCTTGTGCAGGGGGGCTGGCGTCACGCCCGATCCCGCTCATGAGCCCTGCCCCGTCATGTCCGCCCCCGTGCGGATCAGCCGGCCGATGCCGCGTTGTTCTTGTAGGTCTGCAGGAGCCCGGCGATCTCCTCGATGGACTTGATGCTCTTCCTGCCCCGGACCGCCTCCACATCGGACCGGGCGGTCCAGACGTTCCTGAAGTTCCGCGACTCCTTGGTGAAGGCGATGAAGTTGGCGATGGCGTCGTCGCACACGTGGGTGAAGCGCCTGCCGTCGAGGCAGGCGATATCGCGGATCCGCTCCACCAGGTTCTTGTCCAGGCGCATCACGTAACGGATCCGCTTGTCCGAGGTGTCGTTACGCGGCCCAACGTAGCGCTTCCGCTGCCGCGCCGGTATGACGCCGCCGAACTCCTTCTCCTTCTTGTATATATATGCCTCCAGGGCCGCGCCCACGAAGTCCACCATGGCGATGTTCAGCATGCGGGAGATCACCCTGAGTTCGCTCAGGTTGTTCTGCTTGAAATACATCATGAACCGGGAAGTTGCCTTGTCCTCTCTTGAGCCAGTCACAGATGCTCCTCCTCGCTGTCTGGGATCATGAGATCCTTGCCTGCTGCACTGTCGTGCTCACGGTTGCCTTGGGGATCCCCCCGCCCGGGCGCGGTTGCCCGTAGAGGGTCAGACTTCCATGATCTCCTTTTCCTTCGCCGCCAGGAGTTCGTCGATCTGTTTGATGGAGCTGTCCGTCAGCTCCTGGACCTTGTCCTGGTACACCTTGAGCTCGTCCTTGTTGATCTCCTTGTCCTTCTCCAGGTCCTTCAGCATGGCGTTGGCGTCGCGCCGGTGGTTGCGGATCTCGATGCGGTAATCCTCCGCGTTCTTCTTGATCATCTTCACGAGCTCCCTCCTGCGCTCCTCGTTCAGGGGCGGGATGGGGATGCGGATGATCTTTCCGTCGTTGTTCGGCATGAGCCCGAGCTCCGACTTCATGATGGCCTTTTCGATGGGGGCCATGGCGCCCTTGTCCCACGGCTGGATGGTGATGAGCCGCGCCTCTGGTACCGCCATGGAGGCGAGCTGGTTCAGGGGGGTGGGGGTTCCGTAGTAGTCCACCATGATGCCGTCGAGGATGCCGATGGAGGCACGGCCGGTGCGCACCTTCTGCAGCGCGGTCTTCATGGCCTCGATGGTCTTGGCGATGCTTGCCTTCATGTCGTTCATGATATCGTTTACCATCACACATCCCTCCCGGGCCTCACCACCGATCCGATGGCCTCGCCCTTGAGCAGTCTCATGAGCCCGTCTGGTTCGAAAATGTTGATCACCCGCACCTCGAGGCCGTGCTCTCGGCACAGGGATATTGCCGTGGCGTCCATGACCCCCAGGCTCAGCCTGAGCACGGTGTCGTAGTCCAGTGACGCGAAAAACTCCGCATCCGGGTGCTTTACCGGGTCCCTGTCGTAGATGCCGTTCACCTTGGTGGCCTTGATGAGGACGTCGGCCCCGATCTCCAGAGCGCGGAGCGCCGCGTTGGTATCGGTGGTGAAGAAGGGGTTGCCCGTGCCGCCGGCGAAGATCACCACGGCGCCGCCGGCCAGGTGCCTGCGCGCCTGGTCGACCACTATGGGGTCGCACACGGTGTCCATGGGGATGGCGCTCATGACCCTGCACTCGATGCCCTGAGATGCCAGGGCGGCCCTGAACGCCAGGGCGTTCATCACCGTGGCCAGCATGCCCATGTGGTCGGCGCTCACCCGGTCGATGACGCTCGCGGCGCTCACCCCGCGGAAGAAGTTTCCGCCTCCCAGGACAAGACCCACCTCAACGCCTGAAGCGGTGGCTGCCTTCACCGGATCGACAAAGCGCTTGAGCGTCACCTCGTCTATCCCGAAGCCTTTCTCTCCCGCCAGGGCTTCACCGCTGAGCTTGAGGAGTATTCGCCGGTAGAGCACGGACACCCTCTAGAGGTCTTCTCCCACCTGGTACCGGGCAAAGCGCCTCACGAGGCACTTCTCGCCGGTCTTGGCCATCAGCTCGTCGAGGAGCTGCTTGATGGTCTTGTCCTGGTCCTTCACGAAGGGCTGGTCCATGAGGCAGCGCTCGGAGTAGAACTTGGCGAGCTTGCCCTCCACGATCTTCTCGATGACCTTCTCGGGCTTGCCCGTCTTCAGCGCCTGCTCCTTGAGGATCTCCTTCTCCTTGTTCAGGACGTCCGCGGGCACCTCCTCGCGGACTACCCAGTCCGGGCTCGCCGCGGCGATCTGCATGGCCACGTCCTTGACGAAGTTGTTGAAGTCATCCGACTTCGCCACGAAGTCGCTCTCGCAGTTCACCTCGAGCAGCACGCCGATCTTGCCGCCCATGTGGATATAGGATGCGATGGTGCCCTGGCTGGCCGTGCGGCCGGAGCGTTTGTTCGCGACATCGATGCCCTTCTTCCTGAGGATCTCCACCGCCTTGTCGAAGTCCCCGTTCGTCTCCTCAAGGGCCTTCTTGCAGTCCATCATGCCGACGCCGGTCTTGTCCCTGAGCTTCTTGACTATCTCCGATGTAATCTGCACCGTCTACCTCCGTTGTGCGTGTGCTATGCGAGCTCTTCTTCTTTCGCTTCTGCCGCCTCGGCCGCTGCGGGGGCCGTCTTGTCCCTGGCAGGCTTGCTCTCCTTCACGATGATCTCGATCTCTCCCTCGAGGCCCTTGCCCATGGTCTCCCCCTTGGGCGCCCTGCCCTTGCCGGCACCCTTCTCCTCGGCCGCCTCCTCCTTCACCTCGGTGGCCAGTTTCTCCTGCCAGAGGCGGGAGCCCTGGTCAACGGCGTCGGCGATCTTGGACGTGAAGAGCCTGATGGCGCGGATGGCGTCGTCATTCCCCGGGATCACGTAGTCGATGAGCGTGGGGTCGCAGTTCGTGTCCACGATGGCCACGATGGGTATCCTGAGCTTCTTGGCCTCCTGGATGGCGATGTACTCGCGGGAGGGGTCCACGATGTAGAGGATGTCCGGCAGCCCGTTCATGTCCTTGATGCCGTGCAGTGAGCGCTCGAGCTTCATCTTGTGGCGCTTCATGCTGATCTGTTCCTTCTTGGGGTAGTTCTCGATGGTGCTGTTGTCGATGATGGACTCGAGCCACTTGAGCTTGTCCACGCTCTTGCGGATGGTGGTGAAGTTGGTGAGCGTGCCGCCCAGCCACCGGTAGTTCACGTAGAAGGCGCCGACGCGTCCTGCCTCTTCCTCGATGGCGTCCTGGGCCTGCTTCTTGGTGCCCACGAACAGGATCTTGCCGCCATTGGCCGCGGTGTCGCGGATAACGTCACAGGCCTTTTCGAAGAGCTTTTCCGTCTTCTGCAGGTCGATGATGTGGATGCCGTTGCGCGAACCGAAGATGTAGGGTTTCATCTTGGGGTTCCACCGCGGTGTCTGGTGGCCGAAATGGACCCCTGCCTCGAGAAGCTGCTTCATGGTGACGACTGACATGTACTACCTCCTTGGTTTTTTCCTCCGTCCCTGCAGGGCCGGACCTCGTAAAAACGGGCACCCCCGGCTTCTGCGCGGTGCGGGACGTGTGTGCTGGTTGAGCGGTTTACCACACCATGGTCCATGTTTCAAGGGCCTAAATGCTGTAACTTGATCCGCTCACCGGAACAGCGGCGAGAGCTGCCTGAACTCCGGCGTCCCTGCCCGCTCCATGAGCATGAACGCAATCGTCTCGGTGGGGTACACCAGGACGCTGAGGCGTGCCATGGCGTCCAGCGCAGCCTGACGGTCCCGGGTTCTCCGGGAGCAGACCGCGTCCGAAGCCACCGCCACGGTATAGCCTGCGCCGAGCAGGTCCAGGGCGGTCTGCATGACGCATACGTGCGCCTCGATGCCCGCGATGACTGCGGTCTTTCTGCCGAGGGTCTCCATCTCTGCGTGGATGGCTTCATCACGGAAGCAGCTGAAGGAGAGCTTTTCCCTGCGCGGGATGTCCCCCAGACGGGCCGCCACGGGTTCGATGGTGGCGCCGAGACCTCTGGGATACTGCTCTGACACGACGATGGGCAGCGAAAACGCCCTGGCCGTCTCTACGAGGATGATGCCGTTCTTCACATACGTGTCCCGGAAGGTCTCCTCCATGGCGGCGTGGAGCCGTTCCTGGATGTCCACGACGAGGAGGAAGCACTGGGCCCTGTCAAGGAATACCTGCATACGAACCCCCTGGAAAAGGATGTGCCTGGTCCTGATACGTCATGGGAAGAGCAGCGGGTAGAGCCCCGCGTACACGAGCGCAGGGATGAAGTTCCCCACCCGTATGACGCTCAAGCCGAGCAGGTTGATGCCGATGGCAAGGATGATCATGCCGCCGGTGCTGGTGATGGAGGCCAGCACGGCCGGTTCCTGGAGAAAGGCGATGTGGCCGGCCAGCAGGGTCATGGAACCCTGAACCAACAGGACGCTCAAGGCGGAAAACGCCACCCCGATGCCCAGAGTGGAGGCCAGGGCCATGGAGGCGACGCCGTCCAGGAGCGATTTGAGGAAGAGCGTGTCGGGATTGCCCGCAGTGCCGTCCTGGATGCACCCGATGATGGTCATGGCACCGGTTATATAGAGGACCGTGGCGCTCACGAACCCCTGGACGAAGGTCCCTGACCCGGAGGCGAAGCGGGCCTTCAGGACCTCGCCGATACGCTCCACCCCGCGTTCGATCCTCATGAGCTCGCCCGTGAGCGCGCCCAGCAGGAGGCAGGCCACCGACGGGATGAGTCCTTGGGCTGACAGGGCCATCTGCAGGCCGATGACCACCACGGCAAGCCCCAGGGCCTGCATGAGGATCCTCTTCAGGTCCTCGCCGAGGTGCCTGCCCGCAGCGACCCCGACGAGGGAGCCCGCGACGATTGCAGACGTGTTGGCCAGGGTCCCGATCATACCCGCACCCCGGCCGTTGGTGGTGTCATGTCCATGCCACCTCCACTACCGGAGCCCGGCGCACCAGGTCAATGCGAAAAACCCGCAGCACGGCACCATGCCGTCCGGGCTGGAAATAGCATCATAGGTTCGAGAAAAGACTTATGCTTTCTGCAGAATGTGACGAACAGGATTCTTGATGCCCGGGTCAAGATGACAGGTGAAGGGGAATGCTGCGGATCATACCTGAAGACGACTACAACCAGTCCCTGAGGATCAAGCGGTTCCTCATCGCGAGCGCATCCTACTCCATGTGGATGCTCCTCATCTGGTACTGCTACTTCCAGGGCATGTTCAGGATGCAGTTCACCGGGACCCTGCTGCTCTTCTGCGCCGTGGTGCTCATGAACGCCGGCCTCTATGCGGTGTTCCGCACCGGTCTGAACAAGCGCTCCCACGACCCGAGCCTCACCCTGCTCCAGATGAGCCTTGCCACCATGTGGATCATGATCGTGGCCTACCACCTGAACGAGGCCCGGGGGATCATGCTCCTGCTCTACCTTGTGGTCTTCATCTTCGGCGCCTTCAAGCTCAACCTCCGCCAGTTCATCATCCTCTCCCTGTTCGCCAGCATCAGCTACGCCATCGTGATCCTCCTCCTGGAAGAAAATCACCCGGAGAGCGTGAACCTCAAGGTTGAGGCCCTGTACCTGCTCATCCTCACCGCGGTCCTGTTCTGGTTCTCCTTCGTGGGGAGCTACATCAACATCATGCGGAAGAAGCTGAGCAAAGCGAACGCTGAGCTGCACAACGCCATGCAGATCATCAAGCAGAAGGCCATCCATGACGACCTCACCGGCGCCTACAACCGGGGACACCTCTACCAGATCCTGGCCCGGGAGAAGTCCCTGGCCGACCGGGGCGAGGCGCCCTTTTCCCTGTGCATCTTCGACCTGGACGATTTCAAGAGCGTGAACGACACCTTCGGGCATGTGGCCGGTGACACGGTGCTCAAGACCCTTTCTGAAATCGTGCGCGGAAACATCCGCCAGCAGGACTACCTCGCACGGTACGGAGGCGAAGAGTTCGTGATCGTGCTCGCCTACCCGGACTTGCACGATGCACTCACGTGCGTGGAACGGATCCGCACCCTCATCGCCGAGTCCTCCTACCCAGGCCTGCCGGGGGACTACCCCGTCACCGTATCCATGGGGCTGACCCGCTATGTGAGCGGCGAATCCATCGACTCGCTGCTGGTGCGCGCCGACAACGCGCTGTACCGGGCCAAGCGGTCGGGCAAGAACCTCACTGTCTGCGATTCTCCCTCCGTGCTCGAGCCCGCCGCCTGACGGCCTTCCCTTCGAGATACCCCAGCAGCTCACGTGGGTCCTCCATGAGCACCCGCGCCCCCCCGGCAAGGAGTCGCTCCCGGTCCTGGTACCCCCACAGGGCACCGAAGCCCGCCATGCCGGCGCGCACGGCCGTCTCCATGTCGACGCCGCTGTCCCCCACCAGGATGCAGGCATCGGGATCCACACCCATGAGGCGGGCGCATGCCAGGGCCCCTGCCGGGTCGGGTTTCCTCGGCCCTCCCGGGACGAGGCCGCGGACCTCGGTGAAGGTCCAGCCGGCCAGGAGCGATGCCGCCATGGCCCTGGTAAATCCGTCGAGCTTGTTCGAGAGGATGGACATGGGGATGTTCCGGGAGGAAAGTCCGTCGAGCAGGTCGCCGACCCCGGCATACGGTCTGGACTTCACCGCCCACCGCTCGGCGTATACCTCCCGCATGATCCGGACCGCCTCGGCCACCGTCGGAGCGGTCCGCTCGGAGGCCGGCAGGGATCGTTCGGCCAGGACCTCGATCCCTTCCCCCACGAAGGCGAGGTAGGCGTTCACCGGGTGGCCGGCATAGCCCATCCGTGACAGCGCCTCGTTCATGGAGTCTGCGATGTCCTCGATGGTGTCCAGGAGCGTGCCGTCCATGTCGAAGATGACCGCCCTGCAGGTATGCGTCCGCATCCGCTCTCACCCCGTGTGCGTTCCGACCCCGGTGCGGGGGCGGCTTCCCCGGCCCGCTAGAGCTCCTTGCCCACCTGGAAGGCGGTGCCAACCACCTGTCCGAGCTTGTGGTAGGTCTCCGATGAGGTGGCGTAGATGAGCGGGTCCACCAGGAGCGGGTCCACCTTCTTGCCCGTCAGGCAGTCCTGTCTCACGTGGGACTGCGTGATCTCTCCGATGACGAGGGTGTGGCTCCCCAGGTCCAGGCTGTGCAGCAGGGTGCACTCGAGGTTCACCGGGCACTCCCTGATGAGGGGGATCCGGGGGTTCTCCCCCTTGTCCACGTGGAAGAGGCTTGACTTGTCACGGTCCTTTCCCGAATAGATGCCGCAGAAGTCCACGGTCTTGACCATCTTGCTCGTGGGTATGTTCACGGAGAAACACCTCAGCGCATCAATGCCCTTCAGCGTGTGCCTCCCCTTGCGGATGGCCACCGAAACTGTGGGCGGCTGGTGGGATGCAATGCCGCACCAGGCGACGGTCATGAAATTGGGTTTGCCGTCCACCTCGGAACCGATGAGGACCGAGGGCATGGGAAACAGGAGCGTCCGCGGGCCCAGTCTTTCCTTGTTCATCCTCTCCCTCCTTTGTGAACATCTCTATGGTGGAATACGTGCCCCACGGGCACGGAACGCAGGCCCCCTTCGTCGGCGCTCGACATCATCCATGGGTGCCGGGGACGTGCACCAGTCTATACCATTCACCACGGTTACACAATCGCAAGGTTCCACCCTCATCCCGGGGTGTAGATGAACTCCACCACCTTCAGGTACACCGGGTAACTCGCCTCAACCAGCATGAGGATATCCTCTTTCGAGAAAAGGCGGCCCCTCCCGATGCCCGGGCACCTGAGCCGGTTCTCCTCCCAGGCGAGGAGCGACCGCATGTTCTGGAACCAGAAGGGGAAGGTGGCGCACTGAACCGGCCTGACAGGGTAGATGACGCACCCGTTCTCGTAGAAGATGCACCTGCCCTGTTCCGCCTCACGCACCGTATACCCGTCCTTGAAGGGGTCGAGCATCCGCTCCTCGAGCACCTCCCCGGGTATACCGAGGAACGCCGCGGCACGGCGGACTTCATCCCTGTCCATGTACACGATGCCCGGTTCGCCGGTGCAGCATGCGCCGCATCGGGTGCATTCGAAGCGGATGCCGTTGTCGAAAAAGTGTTTCCTGTCGTGGAACGATCCGGGAATGGTGCTGTTCATGGACTGGCCTCCCCCTGTTGCAGGACATATAGACGAATCGACGGAAAAAGGTCAACATCTGCAGCGCCTTTGCCCCGCGCCCGGCATCCCTTCCCCTTCCCTTCTCGGCAAGGATCAAAGGCGAAAAAAATACTTGCCATTTCATTCCAATTCCTATACCAACCAAGCAGGAAACCCGGAAAGGAGAGGTGCTGCAATGGCTTACGTAATTACCGATGAATGCATATCATGTGGAACATGTGCAGACGAGTGCCCGGTTGACGCGATCAGCGAGGGTGAAGACAAGTACGTCATCGACCCGGAGCTGTGCACCGACTGCGGGACCTGTGCCGACGCATGTCCCACCGAGGCCATCGTGCCCGGAGAGTAAAGACTGTATCCTGGCAAGGCCCGGAGTACGATCCTGCCGGGCCTTGCGCCATTCCTTGCCGTGTAGCGCCTGGAACAATCACCGTACACGCTTTCATCAGAAAACCTTTCGTCCTGTCCCGTATGCGATGATCGATGTGCAGCGTCTTGCGCACTGCATCCGGATGATACCGGGGTTTAGGGGGATCAAAAGGAGTCTCCCCGTCGCACCCTCGGATGGGCCGCCAACGGGACGGCAGGGTGGTGCGGCCGGGGAGACGTTCGTTTCTTGATCGATCAGGATTTGCTGGTGAGCTTAGCCCTGAGCACATTGGAGAGCGAGAAGGTGACCACCCTGCGGGGAGAGATGGTGATCTCCTCGGCGGTCTTGGGGTTTCTTCCTCGCCGGGCGGTCTTTTCCCTGATCTTCCACTTCCCGAATCCCGAGATGCTGATGGGCTCCTTCTTGGCCAGATTTCCCTTGATGATGTCGATGAACGTCTCGATCCCTTCGCTGGCTTCCTTCCTTGAAAGGCCCGTGTTCAGAACGATCTCGTCGATAATGCCGCTCTTCGTGAGGGTCCCCATATGGCACCGTCCTCCTTTGTGGTCAGGGAGATAACTATAACTACAGAGAATTATTAATGCGGATACCCGCCCATGTCAATATCCGAATGGATAATATGAAGATTTTGGGAATTTCAGAACCCCCATGTCACGGGTGAGGATAAGCTTGAGATCGGACACCTTGATCATCTGCACCTCGTGCTTCACCCCGTAGGTAAAGGGGAAGAGGTGGATCTTGCCTGCCAGGTCGGATTCCTCGACTGGGGAAAGCCTGATCTTCCATCCCATCTTCCTCATCCTGGGCACGACGGTCTTCAGCTCAGGCCAGGTGAAGCACTCGCTCCAGTAATCCTCTTCCTGGACGCCGGTGGGGTTGGCGTTCTCCTTGATGACCTCGTACCTTCCCAGGGACGGTACGATTATCTGAATGTTGTAGCGCCTCATGATCCTCCTATCGTCACCGGCAGTGCCTGTCTTGAGTTGAATCACAGGGGATCCGTACTTGAAAATGGTAACGATGAGGCAGGAAAAGTCAATGCGGGCGCTATGCCTTTTCAGGAGATGGTTCTGAGCGCAGAACCCACGTCCGCAAGCGTCTGGATGGTGATACCGGCCATGCCGGACATCCTGTCTTTGTTGGAAGCGGGGATGAAGATGCGGGAGAAACCCATTTTGCAGGCCTCCCTGATGCGCGACTCCATGTGGTTCACGGGCCGCAGCTCACCCGAGAGGCCGATCTCCCCGATGAAGACAGAGCCTCTGGGCACGGGCCTGTCCAGCGCGCTCGACGCGACGGCCATGAACAGGGCGAGGTCCACGGCCGGCTCGCGTACCTTGAAACCGCCCGCGATGTTCACCACGATATCCGACTGGGAGAGGTACATGCCCGCCCTCTTCTCCATCACGGCGAGCAGGACCGCGAGCCGTGACGGGTCCGACCCCATGGTGATCCTCCGGGGCATGCTGTATGCGGTCCTGCTCACCAGGGCCTGCACCTCCACCACGAAGGCCCGACTCCCCTCGCAGGTGGCCATGACCGCGCTCCCCGGGGTTTCACCGCCGAGCCCGTGGATGAAGATGGCCGACGGGTCCTTGACCTCGCTGAGCCCGTCGGACCTCATCTCGAAGACCCCTATCTCGCCCGAGGTGCCGAACCGGTTCTTGACGGTCCGCACGATGCGGTAGGCCCCGGTATCGTCTCCCTCGAAGGCGAGCACCGTGTCCACCATGTGCTCCAGGACCTTGGGGCCCGCCACAAGGCCGTCCTTGGTGACATGCCCCACGATGAACACCGTGACGCCTGCGGACTTCGCGATGTCCATGAGCGCACCCGCGCAGTGCCGTATCTGTGACACGCTTCCCGGTGGCGCATCGATCTTCTCCGAACAGATCGACTGGATGGAGTCGACAACCACGAGCCCGAATGCGTTCGCCTCGATCTCCTCGCCGATCCGTTCCAGGACCACCTCGGGAAAGATCATGAACCCGTCCGATTCCAGCCTCAGCCTGTTCGCACGCATCTTGATCTGCTGCGCAGACTCCTCCCCGCTCGCATAGAGGACCTTCATGCCGGCCTGTGCGAGGTTGTGGGCCATCTGAATCATGAGGGTGGACTTCCCGATGCCCGGGTCTCCGCTCATGAGCACGAAGGATCCCTCCACCACGCCGCCGCCGAGCACCCGGTCGAGCTCACCGATTCGGCAGCTGCTCACCAGGGAGCTGCCGGCGCTGATCTCGTGCAGCGCCATGGGTCTTGTCCGGCCTGCACTGCGCTGGGGGAGGGGCTTCTCCTCGACGAGCACATCCTCTTCGAGGCTGTTCCACTGCCCGCACTGGGCGCATCTGCCCATCCACTGGGGGTGCGTGAAGCCGCAGGAGCTGCAGCGGAAGATCTTCCTGGGACGTGCCATTACTGCTGGGTGACCCGCAGGACTTCCTCGATGGTGGTGATGCCGTCCTCAACCTTGCGGGCACCGTCCTGGCGCAGCGTATGGAGTCCCTCTTGAACGGCCTGCTTCTTGATGATGGTGGAGTCCGAGGTCTTCAGGATGGTGGTCTTGATGGAGTCGCTCATCATGAGGATCTCGTAGATGCCCGACCTGCCCTTGTACCCGGTGCCGATGCACTCCTTGCACCCGGCCCCCCGCCAGAGGTAACCCTCCTTGCCCAGCAACTCCTTGGACAGTCCGACCTCCAGGAGGGACTCGCTCTCCGGAAAGTACTGCTGCTTGCAGAAGGGACAGATCTTCCGGGTCAGCCTCTGGGCGAGAATGGCGTTCACCGACGACGTCACCAGGAAGGGCTCGATGCCCATGTCGATGAGCCTGGTCACGGCGCTCGCCGAATCGTTTGTGTGCAGGGTGGAGAAGACCAGGTGACCAGTCAGGGCCGCCTGGATGGCGATCTCCGCGGTCTCCAGGTCGCGTATCTCGCCCACGAGGATCACGTCAGGGTCCTGGCGCACGATGGAGCGCAGTCCGGATGCGAAGGTGAGCCCCACCTTCACGTTCACGGGGATCTGGCCGATGCCCTTGAGCTGGTACTCGATGGGGTCCTCGATGGTGAGGATGTTCTTGTCCGGCGAGTTGATCCTGCTCAGCATGGAGTAGAGCGACGTGGTCTTGCCCGAGCCCGTGGGGCCCGTCACCAGGATGATGCCGTGCTCCTGCCTGACGAGCCGCTCCACGATGGCCAGGTCGTCGGGGTAGAACCCCAGTTCCTCCAGTCCCAGCAGAACCGAGGACTTGTCCAGGATCCTCATCACCACCCGCTCCCCGTTCACCGTGGGCACGGTGGATATCCTCAGGTCCACCGAGTGATCGCCGAGCTTGATGCCGATCCTCCCGTCCTGGGGGAGACGCTTCTCAGCGATGTTGAGCATGGCCATGACCTTGATGCGCGACACCACGGCGGGGTGGAGCCGCTTGGGAAGGCTCAGGACGTCGTGGAGGATTCCGTCGACGCGGAAGCGGATCTTCACGTCGCTCTGGTAGGGTTCCACGTGGATGTCCGAGGCCCGCTCACGGAAGGCCTGCACCATGAGCCGGTTCACCATGCGGATGATGGGCGCCTCGGTTTCCATGGCCGTGATGTCCTGGATGCTCTCGAGGTCCCGGAGGATCTCGTCGTCCTCCTCCTCGATATCCTCCATGATGTCCTTGGCACTCTCGTCCTTCATCTCCACGAGACGGTTGATGGCCCCCAGAATCTCCTGCCTCGGGGCGAGAACCCTCCTGATGTCCCTGACGTGCAGGGCGCGGGTGATGTCGTAGAAAGCCTCCTGCTCCGCAGGGTCATGCACCGCCACCACCATGACGTCGCCCTGCTGCTTGACGGGGACCATGACGTACTTCCTCAGGTAGTTCACCGGCAGCTTCTCCAGGAGGGTCGCATCCACCTCCAGGTCACCGATGACCTGGAGCACGGGGATGTCCCACACCCTGCCCAGGGCAGTCACCAGGTCGTGGTCGCTCACCATGCCCGTTGCGGACAGGGCCTCGCGGAGCGTGATGCCCTTCTCCGCCACGACCTGTCTGGCCCGATCCATGGACGAAGGATCGAGGACCTGCATCTCGATCAGGACGTTCTCAAGGCTTGTTCTTCTCATCGGGATTCGCCTTCCCGGGAGCCGTCATGCCCTCCAGCAGCCTGTCCGCCTCCTCCGATTTCTCCCTGTAGAGCGCCTGGGTCTTGTCATCAGTGTCGATGATCATGGGCGTGAGGAAGATGTACAGATTCGTCTTCTCCCTGCTCCTGGTCAGCGTCTTGAAGAGGTACCCCAGGAGCGGTATGTCGCCCAGCAGCGGCACGCGGTAGTCGCCCAGCGTAAGGGTATCGCCGATGAGGCCGCCGATTACCATGGTGGATCCATCCTTGATGTTCACCGTGGTGGATGCGGACCGTTTCAGCGTCGAGGGGGCGTACTCGTCACCCGTGCTGCCCGGGACCAAGGTGGTGATCTCCTGGAAGAGGTTCATCCGGATGTTCCCCTGCTGGTTGATCTGGGGGGTGAGCTTGAGGGTGACTCCCACGTCGCGGTAGTCATAGGTACGCACGGTGCGGTCGATGTTCGTGGAGTCGGTGTCCTCGCGGGTCACATAGGGGATGTTGGCGCCCACCTTGATCTCGGCCTCCTTGTTGTCCATGGTGAGGATCTGGGGCGTGGAGATGATGTGCACGTCCGAGTCCTGGGCCATGGCGTTGATGAAGGAGGACATGTTGGGGAAGGTGAGCTTGGTGCTGCCGCTGGTGATGGTGATGGCCTCCCCGATCACGCCCACCAGGGGGCCGCCGGGAAGGTCCGTAGGGCTGGTGATGAAGCTCTGGCCTGTCCTGCCGATGACCGCGCCGGTCCGCTTCCCGCTGTCATAGGTGAAGTCCTCGGCAAAGGTCCACTCGACGCCCACCTTGAAATCCTTGGTGGTGTTGACTTCCATGATGGCGGCCCGGACGTAGACCTGCTTGCGCGGGATGTCCAGGAACCGGATGGTCTCCATGATGCTCTTGTACTGGTAGGGGTCTGCGTAGATGATGAGCGAGTTCGTTTCCTTGTCAGGGCTGATCTTGATGTTCTGCTGCTTCAGGGCCGGGTTCTGCACGGACCGGGCCCGGGCCGCTGCAGCGGCGCCGGCCTGTGCGGTCGTCCCCGTGGCGGCCTGGGCCTGGGAATCCGGGCTCTCAGGCGTAGGGATCTCGGTGAGGACCTTGGCAAGGTCCTCGGCGTTGGCGTGCTGGAGGTAGTACACGTGGATATCCTCCTTGCCCGTGGGCGTGGGGATGTCCAGCTTCCGTATGAGGTCTTCGATCCCCTGGAGATTCTGGGGAGGAGCCATGACGATCATGGAGTTGGTCCGTTCGTAGGGGATGATCTTGGTGGCGGTCTTCTGGCCGGCGGTTTCCGGCTGTCGGGCCGTCCTCAGCCGCTGGATCTCATCCTGCCTCCCCTCGGAAAGGATCTCGCTCAGTTTGGCTGAGAGGTCGGCTGCGGATGCGTAGGTGAGTGGGATGATCTTCACCTCCTGGGCAAAACCCGCCACGTCGATGACCTTGAGGATGTCCATGATCTTCTTGATGTTGGACTTGTTGTCCGTGACGATGAGCACATTGCTCTGGGGATAGGACAGCAGCTGGGAAGAGGCCTTGGACATGAGGGGGGACAGGAGGTTCCTCATGTCGTTTGCGTCCGCGAACTTGAGCTGGATGATCTGGGTCACCATGGTGTCGTCCTTGATCAGGGGCACCTCAGTGGTGGTGTCCAGGCTCTTGGTGATGGCGTCGGCGGCCTTCACGATCTTGGTGACCCCGCCCATGTCCACAGTCCCGAAACCGTTGACCTCGAGAACGCTCAGGAAGACCCGGTAGGCCTCGTCCATGGTCATCTTCCTCGGCGAGATCACCGTGATCTTGCCGGACACCTTATCATCTATGATGAAGTTCTTGCCCGTGATGTCGGCGATGAACTTGATGAACACCTTTATGTCCACGCCGTCGAAGTCCATGGTGATGAACTGCCCGCCGGCATCCACGGACGCCTTCGGCTCCGGCCGCGAGGTCGGCTGGGCCGCCGGCCGTGGCTGAGGCATCGGCACGGAGGACGGGGCCGACATGACCGGGGGGTTCTCCCTGCGGGGCTCTGGCTGTTCCTCCACCTGAGCTGGCGGCGTCGTGACCAGGCCTGGTTCTCTCTTCATGAGCTCCGGGTTCTGCCTCTTGAAGGTGCTCAGGGGGATAACCGTCTCCTTGGGGGGCTGCGCACCCTGGTTCGTCGTGGCCTGCGTCCTGGACGGTTCCGTCCGTGCAGGCTGGGTGACCTGTTTCTGTGCGGGGGCAGGCGTCTCCTCCTGGATGAGCCGTGCGCCCCAGCATATGGTGACGCACAGCAGAACGATGAGAACCACACCACCCATGACCCTGTGTATGTCCATGATTCCCCCTTGCTCCCCCCTTATTCTGCAGGGCGCATTATGGCCTTGAACTCCCTGTCGTCCCTGAGCGAGGCCAGGTCGGGGTCCCTGCTCGCCCACAGCCTCACTTCCGGCTGCATGGCTGCAGCCTGGCTCAGCGACGACAGCGCGGCGCCTTTCTTGTTCAGCCTCGCATAGGCGCAGGCCATGTTGTACAGCGGCTCGACGTATTCCGCAGAGTTCTTCCTCGCCTGGACAAAGTACGTCAGCGCCTGCGCTGGATCACCTTTAGCTAATAACACACTCCCCATATTATTCAATATCCGCGGTTCATCAGGCTTCATTTTCCGGGCCTCTTCCAGGACCGCCAGGGCTTCGTCGAACCGCTGAACCCCGTAATACAGCTCTCCCAGACGCATGCGCCCTTCAATATGTGTCGGCGAGATCGCAATGACCTCCCGGTACGCCTCGATGGCGCCGTCCGGGTCATCCTTGAGGCGGAGGCGGTCCGCCTTGTTCATGAGGTCTGCCACCCTCTCCTGGTCCGCAGCCCGGTTCTCTGCCGGGGCCGTCTTCTGCCTGTCTCCCACGAGCGAGACGCCGTATACCAGGGCAAGGGTGAGCGCCGAGCTGACGAGGATCGCTGCCGCGACTACCCTGACCATCCTGGCGCCCCCGTGGGGCTGTGGTCCGTCTGAGAGGGGAGGAATCGGCCTGTTCGCCTGGGTCCTCTTCAGGGCGTCATAGATGGAGCTCACAGCATGGCCTCCCGGATGCTGCGAATCAGGACCATGGTCTCGTGGCCCACGATGCCGTCACGCCTCAGGCCGAAGATCTCCTGGAACCGTTCCACCCCCTTGGCCGTCTCGATGCCGTATACCCCGTTGGGCTCGATGTCCAGCACGCCCATGTGCGCCAGGACCTGCTGGATCTCCTCCACCTTATCCCCGGCGGCATTGAGCTGGAATATGGTCGTGTGGAGCGGTTTCGCATAGGGGACCATCACATTCCAGCGGTAGAGGCGTGTGAATTCGGCCATGGGGATCTCGATGACCGCCTTGTCCCTTCCCACCACCTGCACGAAGGCAGGGTCCGCCTTGAGCATAACCATGTATCCGCCGTCCATGGACACGATGGCCGGCATGGGGAGGTATTTCATGAATGCCGGCTGGGGATGGAGGTTCATGTCGTCCGGACCGACGATGCCCTCCGGGAGCTGCATGAGCACCTCGATGGCGGCCTGGTAGTCCTTCATGATCCATGCCCTGAAGTCACGCACCGGCGCCTCGTGGAGCACCGGCGCCGCCTCCTGCACGTTCATGCCCTCATCAGGCCCGGGCCGTGACGGGGGCGGCAGAGACGCCTCGACCTCGGGGGTGTTGGCGACCGTCATGAGGTTCGAGAACTCCTGGACAGGGTGGGACATGCCGTTCCACAGGAAGATGCCGGCTACCAGGGCGACGATGGCGAAAGCCGGGATGAGGAGCGCCGGCCTGAGCCTGCGGCGGTGTGCGTAGTTGCCTTCGAGCTCGCGGATGGCTCCCATCACGATCCGGGCGGTGATCCTCCTGGACGATCTCAGGTAGGCGATGAGCAGCGAACGTTCCGCCACGGCATTGATCCTCCGGGGGATGCCGTGGGAATACCGGTATATGAGCCGGTACGCCAGCGGGGTGAACGTGATCTCCCCGTGCGACCCGGAGATGATGAGCCGGTGGTTGATGTAGCTCCTGGTGTCCCAGAGCTTCAGGGGCCAGATGTGGTACCGCAGCACGATGCGGTCGTCGATCTGCTTCATGGCGGGCGAGGAGAGCATCTTCGCCAGCTCGGGCTGCCCCACGAGCACGATCTGGAGGAGCTTCTCCTTTTCCGTCTCCAGGTTCGAGAGCATGCGGATCTGCTCGAGCACGTCCGGGCACAGGTTCTGGCACTCGTCGATGATGAGCACGGCGTTCTCGCCGCCCACGAAGGCGTTGATGAGGAATTCGTACAGCTCGTCCAGGAGTGCCTTCTTGGAGCTGTGCGAAGCGGTGATGCCGAAGTCCTGGTTGATGGCCTGGAGGAGCTCGACATCTGACAGGGCGGGGTTCAGGATGAGCGCGGTGCGCACGGTCCTGGGCAGGCTCGAGAGCAGTGCCCTGCAGATGGTCGTCTTGCCGGCCCCCACCTCGCCGGTGATCATGATGAAGCCCTTGCGCTGCTCGATGCCGTACCGCAGGTACGACAGGGCCTCGTCATGCGCCTTGGACAGGAACAGGAACTTCGGGTCCGGGGTCACGTTGAAGGGATTTTCCGATAATCCGAAAAACTGTTCGAACATGTGCGATCGCTCCCTGTCTCCCCGCCTATTTCAGGGGGATGGTCAAGGAGGTGGTGGCTCCCTGCCGCTCCACTTCCATCTGGACCGTGGTGCCGTTCTGCAGCTCCTGATACGCATTCAGCGCGTCCTGCGGCGTCTTGATGGGAATGCCGTTGACGGATTTGATAATGTCGCCGGAACGCATGCCGTGCTCGTATACCTGTGACCCCTCCACCACGTTGCTCACCCTGAACCCGTAGGGCTGCCCGCCACGGTAATAGGGAACCACCCGTGCATTCCCGATGAGCTGGTCCATGTTCCTCATGGCCTGGGGGATGCCGCCTGCATTCGCCGTGTCCGCGAACCTCGGGCTTCTGGGCTCCCTCACCTTCGAAACCCTGGAGGCGACCCTCGAAGCCGACCTCGTCTCCTCCACCATGAGCATCTGCTGCTGGCCGTTCACCTCCATGATGACCTTGTTCCTGAAGATGGCGATGAGCGTGGCGCCCTTCACCGTTTCGCCGATCCGGAAGAGCTTCTGGTCGTTGGCCTCCTCGATGATGGCCCGGGCGATCTCGCTGGGGCCGGTGATGGTCCCCCGCAGAGCGATGCCGAGCTGGGCAAGGGGCCGTTCCTCATCCCCGGAAAGCGGCCTGCCGGCGTCCTTGGACCGGGCCTTGGCCACCTTGAGGAGGTCGCGGTCCAGGATGACATTGTACTCGGTCTTGGTCCTGGGCTGCCGGTCCTTGTTGATCTTGGCCACCTCCACGGTTTTCAGCGGTTTGGGCGGCTCGTAGATGATGTGGCCGATGACATCGGTGATGACGCCTGCGATCACCCAGGCGAACAGGGTGATCATCACGAGGGCGGCAATCAGCTTGTAGCGTCTGTCCATCTCGCCCCTAGACCTTGTCGAAACCCGAGAACCTCATGCTGAAGCTCCCCCTTCCGCGGGTCAGAGACCGCAGGGCGGTGGAATAGCCGAAGGTGTTCGAGAGCGGGACATATGCCTTGATCTCGTGGTATTTTCCCTTGATGAGAACGCCCTCGATGCCAGCCTTCCGTGCAGACAGATCACCCACCACGTCTCCCACATAATCTTCCGGAGACAGCGCGTCAAGCTCCATGATGGGCTCGAGCTGCGCCACGCCGCCTTTCTTCAGGGCATCCTGCAGGGCCATCTGCGCGGCGATCTTGAGTCCCTGGCCCGTGGTCTTGTCCGTCACGACGACCTTCAGGGTCTCCACCTCGATGTCCACCACCTCGTATCCGAACTCCGGATCGGCAAGGCACGCCTCTTCCAGGCCGTTCATGACAAAAGCCTTGAGCCCGTTGTCCAGGGCCTCGTCCACATGGAAGGTATTGCCGCTCCCCCGCTTCGCGGGTCGTACCGAGAGCTCCACGTGGCCGTGATGGGCCGACTCGCCGATGACCTTGTCGAAGACCTTCTCGGCCTGGGAGGGCCTGTCGATGGTGGAGCAGTACAGCACCTGGGGCTTCCCCACGTTGATGTCCACCCCGAAGACTGTCCGGAACCGGTCCAGGGCGATCTCCAGGTGGAGTTCCCCCATGCCCGCCATGATGACCTGGCCGGTGTCCGGGTCTTCGTGGACCTTGATGGTGGGGTCCTCCTCCATGATCTTGCGCATGGCTTCCTGGAGCCGTTCGAGGTTTTCCGAGCTCTTGGGCTCGATGGCCACCGAGATCACCGGTTTCTGTACCTCGATGGCCTCCAGGACCAGGGACTCGTTGGCATCTGTGAGGGTGTCTCCGGTCACGGACTCCTTCAGCCCAACCGCGGCCACGATGTCGCCCGCGGACGCCTGGTCGATGCGCTGCTTGAGGTGCGCATGCATGTCGAAGAGCCGGGCGATCTTCTCCTTCACGTCCCGGGTGGTGTTGTACACCTCGGCGCCCACCCGGAGCACCCCGGAGTAGATCCTCAGGTACACCATCCGCCTCCCCTCGTCCACGTACACCTTGAAGACATAGGCCACGAGGCCGCCCTTGGGGTCTGGCCGAACCGGGATCTCTTCCCGGGTCGTCTTGTGGTGCGCCATGACCGGCTTGACCTCCAGGGGCGACGGGAGGTAGTCGATGATGCCGTCGATGAGCGGCTGGATCCCCTTGTTCCTCAGGGCCGACCCGCAGAACACCGGCACCAGGAGCTCTTCCAGGGTGAGCCTGCGGATGGCCTGCATGAGCCTCTTCTCATCCACGTCCACGCCTGCGAGGAAGAGTTCCATGATCTCGTCGTCGTAGTCCGAAAGCAGTTCGATCATGCGCTCGCGGGCGGCCTTGGCCTCGGCGAGGCGGTCTTCGGGGATGGCGGACGTCTCGAAGCTGGAACCCTGGGCATCCTCCCACACGAGGCGCTTCATGGTGACGAGGTCGATGACCCCCCTGAAGGCATCCCCCTCGTAGTACGGGATCTGGACGGGCAGCGCCGTCACCTCGAGGCGCTTGGCCATCTGGGAGAGGACCGAGTCGAAATCCGCGCCGATCCGGTCCAGCTTGTTGATGAAGGCCATGGCGGGGATGTGGTACTTCCGGCACTGCTGCCAGACCGTCTCGGTCTGCGCCTCCACGCCGCCCACGCCGCAGAGGATGACCACGGCGCCGTCGAGTACCCTGAGGCTCCGCTCCACCTCAATGGTGAAATCCACGTGGCCGGGGGTGTCGATGACGTGGATCTCGTGGTTGTTCCATTCGCAGGTGGTGACCGCAGAGGTGATGGTGATGCCGCGCTCCTGCTCCTGGGGCATCCAGTCCATGGTGGCCTGGCCGTCGTGCACCTCACCCATGCGGTGGATCTTCCCTGCATAGAAGAGCACGCGCTCGGTGACCGTGGTCTTGCCGGCGTCGATATGGGCGACAAAGCCCATGTTGCGCACCCTGGACAGGTTCTTAGCCTTCATTCTGGACGACCCCCACATCCTCCATTATACACAAAGATCCACATCGTATACATACTTCATTTCACGTCCCAGGAAGTGCTCGCCCAGTTCTATGAACCGCTCCGAGGAGTCGGTGAGGTGATACGACACCCTGCCCTCGCCACCGGTGCGGCCCCGACGGTCCACGACGGACTTCACCACCCTGGCCGTGGACAGGGCTGAATCAACGATTTTCACGGAGTCCCCCATGATCCTGGAGATGACATCCTTCAGGAGGGGGTAGTGGGTGCAACCCAGGAGCAGGGTGTCGATGCGTGCCGCGATGAGGTCCTTCAGGTACCGCGAGGCCACCTGGGCAGTGATCTCGTCGTCGTGCCAGCCTTCCTCCACCAGGGGGACCAGCAGCGGGCACGCCTGGGCGAAGATGGAGGCATCGGGCTTCAACGCCTTGATGGTCTCCTCGTAGGCCCTGCTCTTGATGGTGGACGAGGTCCCGATGACCCCGATCCGCCGGCCGCCTGCCTGAACGGCGGCCTGAGCCCCTGCCTCCACCACGCCCACCACCGGGATGTGGAACTCGTTCTGCAGCGCAGGGAGCGCATGGGCGCTGGCCGTGTTGCACGCCACCACGAGCATGTCGATGTCCATGGAGGCGAGGAAACCGGCGCACTGCAGGCTGTACCGCACAATGGTCCTTGAGGACTTTGTCCCGTAGGGAAGACGAGCCGTATCCCCCAGGTAGACCATGTCCACCTGCGGGACCAGATCCAGCAGGCACTTCAGCACGGTGAGCCCGCCGATCCCGGAGTCGAACACACCGATGCGCGATATCTCTTTCTCCATGATTTCTCCAGCCTCTATAGGGTCTGTGGAGCAGGAAAACGGTTATCTGTCTAGTGCTTTTACACCACCCTGTCAAGGTTGGAGCCCCTTCCCGGAGGGTATCCGGCGGGAGGTCCGCTCGGGGATTATCCTTCTGAATTCATGAAAGATATGGACTTTTCACCCCCCGGATGGTAGAATTTCTTTTTCACAGTGTGTTTATGCGAAGCCCTATGTTGAGGAGGAGAGAGCCTTCATGAAGATTCGCCATTTCATGGGCATGGCAGCGCTCATGCCCGTCGTGTTCCTGCTTTCCGTCACCGGCATCGCCGGCGCCCAGAACAGGGGCGGTACCGTGAACGTCACCCCGTACCTCGGTGCGTACGTGCCCGACAGTTCCCTGGACATCGACAGCGGCATCGCCTGGGGACTCGGGGTCGGGCTCAATTTCTCTGAAAAGGCAGGCGTGGAGTTCACGTTCAATGCAGCCGACTCGGAGATGGACGGGGATGACGCGCAGGTCTTCCTCTACCGGCTCGACCTGGTGCACCACCTCACGGGCAGGCTTCCGGAGCGCATCGTGCCCTATGTCTCCGCCGGCCTGGGCATGCAGACCATCAATTCAGACCGGCGGGGGTTCGACAAGGACTCCGATATCCTCTTCGACACCGGCGTCGGGCTGAAGTACTTCATCACCAGGGACCTCGCCCTGCGGGGTGACCTGCGATACCTCCTCGACTTCGCCAATGACGGGCTCTGCCACAACTTCCTCGCCGGCGCCGGGCTCACCCTCCAGATGGGGTTCGGGGAGAGACCTTCCGAGATCGCGGTCCCTGTGGAGCTGATGCCACCGGTGACTGCACAAGCCCCTGTGGTCATCGAGGAGAAAGCACCGTGTCCGGATGCCCCCCCTGGCTGCACTGAGCGGGACTGGTGCCAGAAGGACGCCGATGCCGATGGTGTTCCAGACTGCCTGGACAAGTGCCCGGACACCCCGAAGGGGACCACGGTGGAGGCGAGCGGGTGTCCGCCTGCTTCCCAGCAGGGTGCCATCATCTTCCGGAACATACTGTTCGCCTTCAACAAGGCCGACCTCATGGCGGAATCACTGCCGGTCCTCGACCAGGTGGTGGAATACCTCCTGGCCAACCCCGGGGTGAACATGGAGATCCAGGGCCACACCGACAACGTGGGGACCCCGGGGTACAACCTGAGGCTCTCCGAGAGACGCGCCGCATCGGTTCAGCAGTATCTCACCGGCAGGGGGGTCCCGGCCGAACGTCTCAGGACAAAAGGCTTCGGCCTCACCAGGCCCATCGCCCCGGGCAACACCGACGAGGACAGGGCCCGCAACAGGCGGGTGGAGTTCTCCCCGTTCTGAGGACCCGTTCGAACAGGCTGCAGGGGCATCGAACCAGGGATGCAGGTGCGAGTTTTCAGTAGCACCCCGGGCTTCCTTTACGGTATAAGCGGCCCATCTCACCTGTGCGAATGGAGGTTGCATGGAGCACCGCATTGCCGTCATCGGGCTCGGATACGTGGGACTGCCCCTGGCCGTGGAGTTCGGGAAGCACTACCCCACCACGGGCTTCGACATCCAGTCCAAACGGATCGAGGATCTCAGGAACCACCTGGACAGGACCCTCGAGGTCAGTGGCGAGGAACTCAGGGCGGCACACCTGCTCACCTATACCACCGACGTGGACGACCTGAAGCCCTGCAATACCTACATCGTCACCGTGCCCACCCCCATCGACACCTACAACAGGCCCGACATATCCCTGCTGCTGAAAGCCAGCGAGACCGTGGGCAGGGTCATCGGGAAGGGGGACATCGTGGTGTACGAGTCCACCGTGTACCCGGGCTGCACCGAGGAGGACTGCGTGCCGGTCATCGAGCGCGTGTCCGGGCTGAAATTCAATGTTGACTTCTTCTGCGGCTACAGCCCCGAGCGTATCAATCCGGGCGACAAGGCGCACCGCGTCACCACCATCAGGAAGGTGACCTCGGGCTCCACCCCGCACGCAGCACGGATCATCGACGACCTGTACCGCTCCGTCATCACCGCCGGCACCCACCTGGCGCCCTCCATCAAGGTGGCGGAGGCGGCCAAGGTCATCGAGAACGCCCAGCGCGACATCAACATAGCCTTTGTCAACGAGCTCGCCCTGATCTTCGCCCGCATGGGGATCAGAACCGCGGATGTCCTCGAGGCGGCCCGGACCAAGTGGAACTTCCTGCCCTTCTCCCCGGGCCTGGTGGGCGGGCACTGCATCGGCGTGGACCCCTACTACCTCACCCACAAGGCCGAGAGCCTCGGCTACATCCCCCAGGTCATCCTCGCGGGCCGCAGGATCAACGACGGCATGGGCAGGTACGTGGCCACCCAGCTCATCAAGCTCATGATCAAGAAGAACCACCGCATCACGGACACCACCATCCTGGTGCTGGGGGTCACCTTCAAGGAGAACTGCCCGGACATCAGGAACTCCAAGGTCATCGACGTGATCGGGCAGCTCAAGGACTTCGACTGCGGCGTGGAGGTCTACGATCCCGTAGCAGACCCGGACGAGGTCAGGCACGAGTACGGCATCGACATCAAGTCCCGCCCGGAGCAGCTCACCTCCACCTACGAGGGCATCATGGTGGCGGTGGCCCACGACGCCTTCAGAGATCTCGAGCTGGGGCGGCTCAAGGCGAAAGACTGCGTGGTCTACGACGTGAAGAACCTCTATGCGGACGCGGATGCCTTCCTGTAGGCCGGGGACACGGGGCCAGGCATCGTCGTGAAACGGATCGGCGTCATCTCCGACACCCACCTGAACGGTCCGGACGACCGCCTGGAAACGCTCGCCCTGAACTATTTCGCGGATGTGGACCTCATCGTCCATGCCGGTGACATGGTGCACTGCTCGGTGCTCGACGTGTTCCTCGCCCTGGGCAGGGACGTGGTGGCGGTGTGCGGCAACATGGACGGATACGACGTGAGGGCCTCGTACCCGGTGCAGAGGATCATCGAGGTGGAGGGAGTCACCCTGGGCATCATGCACGGGTGGGGGGCGCCCTCCGGTATCAGGAGGCGCATCAGGGAGGCGCTGCCGAGGGTGGACGCCATCGTGTACGGCCACACCCACGAGGGGTTCGCGGCCTTTGATGCAGGGGTCTTCTTCTTCAACCCGGGCTCGCCTATGGAGTCTCGATTTACAAGCACCAGGTCCATCGGTATAATGACCGTCAAGGGCACCACCATTACAGGAGACATCATACCCGTATGAGCACGATCTGGGCACCGTGGAGGATCGACTACATCATCTCGGACAAGGGCCAGGGGTGCGCCCTGTGCACCGCTGCCGTCGACGGCGACGGGCTGGTCCTGAAAAAGGGCGAGCAGTGCTACGCCATCATGAACCGCTACCCCTACACCACGGGCCACTGCATGGTTGCGCCCTATCGCCATACCGGGGACCTCGCCTCCCTGACGGCCCAGGAGCTCTCCGAGATGATGTCCATGGTCCAGGATATCGTCCGGGCCATCCGAAAGGGCATGTCGCCGGACGGATTCAACATCGGATGCAACCTCGGCGCAGTGGCGGGCGCCGGCATCGCCGACCACCTGCACCTGCACATCGTGCCACGCTGGAAGGGTGACACCAACTTCATGCCCGTTCTGGGCGATGTGCACGTCATCTCCGAACACATCGTCAGTACCCTGGACAAGATCAGGGAGAACCTGCCGTGATCTACCTGAAGGCAGCCCTCTTCCTCGTCCTCGCCGTACTGGGCATCCTGTTCGGCGTGTCCAACCAGGGCAGCGCCGAGGTCCACATCTTCTGGTTGGCCACCAGGTCATACCCCCTCTACCTCGTCCTGTTCGCGTGCTTCGTGGCAGGCACGCTCACGGCCATCCTGTTCAGCGTCCTGTCGGGCAGCGACCGCCAGGATCAGGAGCGCCGTCTGAACCGGCGTCTGGACGAACTCAAGGAGCGGGTGAGCAGACTCCCTGCACAAGGCGCATCCCCGGAAAGACCCGATGGCATCCACGACAAGACCCCCTGAATCCGCCGACAGGCTGCCCGACTGGCTCAAGAAATCCAAGGACCTGAGATCCCTGCACTGCCTGAAGGCGCGGCTGAGACGTTCGAGGCTCTCCACGGTGTGCGAGGAGGCGCGGTGCCCGAACATATCCGAATGCTTCAGCAGGCCCACCGCCACGTTCCTCATCCTGGGCGACACCTGCACCCGTGCCTGCTCCTTCTGTTCGGTAAACCACGGGGCCCCTGTGCCACTCGATCCGGAGGAGCCCGGCAGTATCGCAGAGGCCGCGCACGACATGGGGCTTCACCATGCGGTCCTCACCTCGCCCACGAGGGACGACCTCCCCGACCGGGGGGCATCGGGCTTCGCGGCCACCATCAGGAGCGTGAGGTCGCGAAACCCCGGGTGCACCGTGGAGGTCCTGTGCCCGGACTTTTCCGGCAGGATGGACCTCTTGGACAGGGTGCTCGACCAGAGGCCCGACGTGTTCGGGCACAACGTGGAGACCGTGCCCCGGCTCTACCCTGCAGTCCGGCCCGGGGCTCATCTGGATCGAAGCCTGTCGATCCTCGAGCACGCGAAGACCCTGTATCCTGACATGCTGGTGAAGTCGGGTTTCATGGTGGGCCTCGGGGAGGACCGCGACGAGATCGAGGGTCTCCTCGCACTGCTGGCGGGTGCCGGATGCGACGTGGTCACCATCGGCCAGTACCTCCGGCCCACCAGGGCCCAGGCACCGGTGGTGCGCTACTGGGAGCCCGAGTGCTTTCCGGCCTGGTCCAAGCTTGCGGAATCACTCGGCATAGGTTATTGTATCGCCGGACCCTATGTGAGGAGCTCCTACCGCGCCAGAGAGGTGCTCGAAGAGATGGAGAACAGGCGCGTCCCGTGATGAACCCTCACCGTACATGAAGGAGAGTGCATGGACAAGATACAGATCGGCCTCATCGGATTAGGCACCATCGGAACCGGAGTCGCCAAGACCCTGCTCGAGAACGGCGCCCTGCTGGAGGACAGGCTCGGCTTCTCCCTGTCCCTGAAGGGGATCGCGGATGTGGACATCACCCGCGACCGCGGCATCGCCATTCCGGAAGGCATGCTCACCACCGATGCGAACATGCTCATCAACGATCCGGAGATCAACATCATCATCGAGCTCATCGGCGGGACCGACCCGGCGAAGACCTTCATCCTCAATGCCCTCAAGAAGGGCAAGCATGTGGTGACGGCGAACAAGGCCCTGCTGGCGTCCCATGGAAAGCAACTCTTCGACGCCGCCCAGACCTACGGCCGCGACCTCTACTACGAGGCCGCGGTGGGGGGCGGCATACCCATCATCAAGACGCTCCGCGAGGCCCTGGTGGCCAACAACTACACCTTCATCTACGGGATTCTGAACGGCACCTGCAACTACATACTCACCGAAATGGGCGAGAAGGGATCCAGCTTCGCCGAGGCGCTGGGTCAGGCCAAGGAGCTCGGCTATGCCGAGGCGGACCCGACCCTGGACATCGAGGGGATCGATGCGGCCCACAAGCTCGCCCTGGTGACCAGCCTGGCGTACGGCGTGCCGCCGGATATGAAGGGCGTGTACGTGGAGGGGATCACCAATCTCGACAAGCTGGACGTGACCTTTGCCCGCGAGCTCGGGTACAAGGTGAAGCTTCTGGCACTCACCATCGACCGGGGCAGCAAGGTGGAGGCGAGGGTGCACCCCACCCTGGTCCCCTTCAACTACCTGCTCTCCAAGGTGGACGGCGTGTTCAACGCCTTCTACGTCCGGGGGGACATCGTCGATTCAACCCTCTTCTACGGCAGGGGCGCAGGCATGATGCCCACGGCGTCCGCCGTGGTGAGCGACCTCGCGGACATAGGCAGGAACATCCTGGCGGGAATCGCGGGACGCATCCCCCACCTGGGGTACCGCAAGGGCAGCTCGGTACCGAAGAGGTACATGCCCATTGACGACATCTACACGAACTACTACCTCAGGATAAACGCCCTGGACAAGCCCGGGGTGCTGGCAAAGGTCGCGGGCATCCTCGGGGAGCGGGACATCAGCATCGTATCGGTGATGCAGAAGGGGAGCGAGGACACCGACTTCGTGCCCGTTGTGCTCCTCACCCACGAGGCCAAGGAGTCGAACATGCGCAGCGCCGTCCAGGCGATATCGAAGTTGTCCGAGGTGAGCGGCATGCCCGTGGTCATCCGGGTGGAAGACAGAAGGCTCAAGAACAAGAAGCCGTGATGCTCATGAAGGGAAAGGACGTGGCAGATCGTATGAAATACCTCATCCTGCTCGGTGACGGCATGGCGGACGAGCCCCTGGAGGCGCTCCAGGGGAAGACCCCCCTGGACGTGGCCCGCACACCGGTCATGGACGGCCTGGCTTCAAAGGGCGAACTCGGCATGGCACGCACCGTCAGGGGTGGGTTCCCGCCGGGCAGCGACGTGGCCAACATGGCGGTGCTCGGGCTCGACCCGGGAGCCTGCTACACCGGCCGTGCCCCCATCGAGGCCGTGAGCATGGGGGTGGCGCTCTCCCCCGACGACACTGCCTTCAGGATCAACCTGGTGACCCTGTCGGACCTTGGCGGGAAGACCGTCATGGAGGACTACTGCTCGGGGCACATATCCACCGAAGAGGCCCATGTGCTGATCACGGGCCTCAGGCAGACCGTCCGCGACAAACCAGCCATCGCCATGTACCCCGGCATCGAGTACCGCCACCTCATGGTTATCAGGGGATACGAGGGTGCCGGGCTGAAAACCACCCCGCCCCACGACATCACCGGTGAGCGCATCGATGGGTACCTCCCCAACGACCCCCTGCTGGTGGATCTCATCCACAGGTCCATGGCCTTCCTGAAGGATCACCCCGTCAACCGGGCCCGCACGGAGAAAGGCCTGCGCCCGGCAACCTCCCTGTGGCCATGGGGAGAGGGAAAGGCCATGCAGGCCCGTACCCTCCAGGAGGAGTACGGCGTCTCCGGCGCAATGATATCCGCCGTGGACCTCCTGAGGGGGCTCGGCAGGCTCCGTGGCATGGAGATCATCGTCGTGCCGGGCGCCACCGGGTGGATCGACACCAACTACGAGGGCAAGGCCCGGGCCGCCATCGATGCCCTTGCACGCCACGACCTCGTCTATGTCCACGTGGAGGCGCCGGACGAGGCGGGGCACGGGGGGTACCTGGACAAGAAGATCCAGGCCATCGAGGACTTCGACGCCAGGATCGTGGGGCCCATCGTGAAAGGCATGCGCGACTCGGCAGTGCCCTTCAGGGTACTGGTCATGCCCGACCATCCCACACCCATCGCCAGAAAGACCCATACCGCAGACCCAGTACCCTACATTCTCTATGACAGCACCAGGCAGGCGGACGCCCAGAGGCGTTTCACCGAGGAGTACGCCCGGGCTTCGGGCCTGTTCGTGGAAGAGGGGCACACCCTGCTGTGCAGGCTTCTGGGCAGGGCCTGACCGGACGGTCGGTGAGAATGGCCCGTCGGATCCTCCTGCCGTCCTGAACCGCGACAGGAGGCTCAGTGTTTCCTGAACACGGAGAGGAAGCTCCCCTGCCGGTCGATCTCGATATCGAGCTGCCCCATGAGCGAAACCATGTCCTCGGTACCGAAGGTGTGCCTGTGCTCCTGGATGATGGGCAGGACGCTCCGGTTGACGGTGACGAAGTGATGGTCCTTCACCGGGGTGATCCCCCGGGCGGTACACAGGACGTCTGCGAGGTGTACGCACGCGGCAAGCAGCGGGCTCCCCTGTGAAGCTGCCGGATCGTGGTGGAACGCGACGGCATCCCTCACGTCCGGCGGAAACATCCAGGAACCGAGCAGTATCCGGCCCACCTCCTGGTGGGTGATCCCGAGGATCCGTTCCTCCAGGGCATGGTACCCGTACAGGTTATCCTCGTCACCCATGGCGCTCAGGATCCGATGGAAGCTCTCCGCCAGGTACTGGGAGACGAAGATCTTGCCCACGTCGTGCAGGAGCCCGCTCACGAAGAACTTCCCGTCGACCTTCAGGTCGAGGTATTTGCCGACCATCCTGGTCCCGACACCCACCGAGAAGCAGTGGCGCCAGAGCTGTTCGGAGAACTCCGACCCCCTCCGGTCGAACATCTGGAGCACGGACATGCTCAGCGCTATGTTCTGGATCTCCTGGAAGCCCAGGACCACTATGGCGTGGGTCACGTTGGATATCTTTTTGACGAATCCGTAGTATGGGGAGTTCGCCACCGTGAGGATCCTCGCCGTGAGGGCGGGATCGCTCTCGATGATGGTGGTGAGATCGGTCGCGGACGAGCTCTTCCGGGAGATCACCTCCATGATCTCGTGGATGATGGTGGGAAGGGTCAGGATATCCGGGGCCCTTGCCAGGATGTCCAGGATCCGTTCCCGTTCTAAGACAGGGCTTCTCTTGTCGTGCACACTGATATCCTCGGAAACTGCGCGATGTTTCTTAAGGGCAGCGCCGCCCCCGGCATACAACACGTACAGGCAGCGCCCCCTGTCCATGTGGCCTGTCGAGCAGCCTCCCGAGGGCCATGGGTACGTTTTTGAGTGATTGGTGAAAATACCCTAAAGAGCGTTCTTCCATATCCCGATAAGACTGGTGATGGATATGACTGTAATCCTCTGGATTATCATTGCGCTCGCAGCAGGGGCCGCCTTGACGATCATGCTCACCGGCTTCGGGAAGGCGAACAAGAAACCGGTGCTCAAAAAGACGCCTGCCCGCTACGTAACCGTGACCTCGAACGAAGAGATCCAGTCGTTCATGGACGTCTACAACCTCGAGTGGAAACCGGACCGCGAGAAAACCCCCGAGCTGCCCCCGGAGATAGAAAAGGTCATCAGCGGGATCGAGAACATTTCACCGCTCATCACCGAGCTTTCATCCAAGCTGAACGATCCGGACATCAATCCCAAGGACATCAGCAAGATCATCATCCAGGACCAGGGCCTCACATCCTTCATCCTCAGGAGGGTGAACTCCCCGTACTACGGCCTGCTCCAGAAAGTGGACAACATATTCAATGCCATCGTGATCCTCGGGTACAACGAGATATACCGCATCGTCATGGAAGAGAGGACCCGCAAGATCGGCATACAGCCCGACAAGGCCGAGTGGGTGCACGCCAACCTGACCTCCAACATCGCCGCATACCTGACCAGCGTCAGCCGCCTCAATGTCCCGGGCGGGACCATGGTGACCCTGGGCATGCTCCATGACATAGCGAGGAACATCATGTACCGTTCCCTGCCGCAGCCCGAGGGAGGGTTTTCGATTGACCCCAGGCAGCACCTGAAACAGGAGATCGATTTTTACGGCATCGACCATGCAACCCTAGGCGGCATTCTTGCCCAGCGCTGGAGCATGCCTGGCCGGCTCGTGTCCTGCATCGCAAGGCATCACTGGCCCATGTTCTGGCCCCTGAGGGACCTGGCCCAGTCCAACAACGACATCATCAAGGAACTCTCCATCCTTGCCATATCAGACATCGCCGCAAAGAACTTCACCCAGGAGATCACCGGTCCCTATATCGGCGATGACTACTATCGCT
This sequence comes from Deltaproteobacteria bacterium, assembly GCA_029547045.1. Taxonomy (GTDB): domain Bacteria; phylum Desulfobacterota; class Desulfomonilia; order UBA1062; family UBA1062; genus MWEI01. The sequence continues at coordinate 65,614 of JAKPQL010000121.1, forward strand.
TCATCAACAAACCACCCCGGATGGACAGCATCCTCATCCCCGAGATCACCAGGGATCTGAGGCGCATCCGCAAGGTCACCATCGACTCAGAGGAAACCTCGGACATCATCGAACAGGCAGTGTAGCACCTGCCATTCCACCCACTCGGACATGGAAAAAAGAACAGGCCGGACAAAGCCGGCCTGGTGAGATCCTTCCCTGTAGTGCCCGGTCGGTCGGATCAGTTGATGATCTTCGAGACCCTCTGGAAATTCATCTTGTAGAGATCGGAGGACACGCTCTCCATGTCCCTGGTCACCGAGGACAGGATCGCCCTCGCCTCATCCACGCTCTCCACCCGGGACCGCGAAGCCTGCCTGTTCTCTACGGAGACAATGTCCTCGATACGCTCCTGGGCAAGGTCGTCCTGCACCTTTCTCTGGTACTGCTCGTCCTTTTCCTTCTTTATGATGTTGATCACGCTTCCCAATTCAGGACTGACCTTCATGGCGGACCCCTTTCAAGAGTTCTACACTTCTCTTATCGGAAGGCGACGGCATTACTTTACGGTTTTTTTCACCGAAAGGAGCATCCGGTACAATTCGTTCCTGGTGATGCCGGTTTCCCGCGACAGGAGGCGGAGCACATCCCGCCGTGAATGCCCCTGCTCCAGGAGTTCACGTGCTGTGTCCTCGCACGCGGAGGCCGACAGGTCAACGACTGATGACGAACCCTTGACCAGGACCGTGATCTCCCCCCTGACGCGGGTGTCCATCACGCGCCTCAGCACCTCCTCCACCGTACCCACGAGGTATTCCTCGTGGATCTTGGTCAACTCCCTGGCAACGCAGATCTCCCGGTGAGGCATGGCTGCATGCATGAGGTCCAGCGTCCGGGTCAGCCTCAGGGGCGACTCGTAGAATACGGTCACCTCGTGGGTGATGGACATCTTCCTGATCTCCTGCTCCATGGCCTCCCTGCTCCGGGGGAAAAACCCGATGAAACGCAGCGGGAGATCGAACCCCGATGCGGAAAAGGCCGTGATCAGTGCCGAGGGGCCGGGAAGGGCCTCGACCCTCACGCCCCGGCTGCGGGCCTGCGTGACGAGGCGTGATCCCGGGTCGGAAACCGCCGGTGTCCCCGCATCGCTCACCATGGCAACGGTCTTTCCCTCCTCCAGCTGCCCCAGGATGTAGTCCGCCCGCCTCGCCTCGCTGAAACGGTTGCAGGCCACGAGGGGCACCGCGATGCCGTAGTGTGTCAGGAGCTTCCTGGTGTGCCTGGTGTCCTCGCAGACGATGAGGTCGGCATCCCGGAGCACCTCGAGAGCACGCAGGGTGATATCCTTGAGGTTTCCCAGGGGGGTGGGGACAAGGTAGAGGGTCGGGTTCTTCATGTGCGGCGAACAGTTTCTCCTTTTTCACGATACGTCGTTATGATATATATGATTATTACCGTTAAGGGAAGGAAGAGGACTGTCCATGGAGTCTCTAAAGCTTGGCGGAATGCTTCACGACAGAAAGATCGAGAGCACTCCAGAGTACATGCGCAAGCTTTTCATCATGCCCGACTCGTCGGACAGGTTCGTGGAATTCGGGGTTCATCTCCTCGACATGATCCACGATTTCTTCAAGGAAAAGGGCGGCATCCACTCATCCATCTCCATGGAGGATCTGGCCAAGATCTTCTGCAACATCGAGATGCCCTCCCAGCCCCAGCTCATCCGGGATGTCCTGGACGAGATCAAGAACAACATCATCAAGCACTCGGTGAAGGTGGCCAACCCCTATTACATCGGCCACATGACCAGCGCCATCCCCTACTTCATGATTCTGCTGGAGATGATCGCGGTAAGCCTCAACCAGAACCAGGTGAAGATCGAGAGCGCCAAGGCGTCATCCTTCGTGGAGCGGGAGTTCCTGTGCTGGATCCACCAGCTCATCTACAGGAACAGCACGGAGTTCTACAAAAAACACATCCAGAACCCGAAGATCGCGCTCGGCAACATCACCTCCGACGGCACCGTGGCCAACCTCACCGCCCTGATCCTGGCCATGGCCAAGGCCTTCCCTCCGGACAGGAAGGGCTTCCGCGGGGTCCGTGTGGAAGGCCTTGCCAGGGCGCTGGACCACTACGGCTACCGGCAGGCGCTCTTCCTGGTCTCCAAGCGCGGACACTATTCCATCTGCAAGGCAGGCACCATTCTGGGTGTGGGAGAGCAGGGCATCATCCGCGTACCGGTCCAGCCCTGCATCAACAAGATCGACATCAACAAGCTCCAGTGCATCGTGCACAAGATCCGCAAAGAGGACAAGGCCGTAGGTCTGCCCACCAAGTTCGTCGCGCTGGTGGGTATTGCAGGGACCACCGAGACGGGCAACATCGACGACCTCGAGGCGCTCTCCGAGATCGCCCGGGACCTCGGGGCCCATTTCCACGTGGATGCCGCCTGGGGTGGCGGTGCGCTGCTCATGGACGGCGCCCGGGACATGATGAAGGGCATCGAGAAGGCCGACTCCGTCACCATGGACGCACACAAGCTCCTCTACGCGCCGAACAGCATGGGAATCTGCGTGTTCAAGGACATCGATGATTCCAGGAACCTCTACCACACCTCCAACTACATCATCCGCGAGGGCTCGGTGGATCTCGGCAGGTTCACCATGGAAGGCTCGCGGTCGTTCTCCTGCCTCAAGCCGTGGGCAGCGGTCAAAATCATCGGCCGGCATGGATACAAGCTCATCTTCGACCATGCCCGGGAGCTCCAGAAGACCTTCGTGGAGTTCATCGAGCGCGACACCCTGTTCGAGCTCATGAACAAGCCCGAGCTCTTCATCATCAACTACCGCTTCGTGCCAGAGGAGTTCAGGACACTGCTCAAGTCCCTGATGAAGAACCCCCGGAGGAACTCCGACAGGATCACCGCCATCAACAAGGTCATCAACGCCCTGAACATCGAGCTGCACAAGACCATCAGGGACCATGACATGTCCTTCGTGTCCCGCACCAGGCTCGAGTCCACCCGCTACGCGCCGCGGAAGATAGTGGTGCTCAGGGCCATCACCATCAACCCCAACACCGAGCGGTACATGCTCAGACAGATCCTGAATGAACACCGGAACATGGGCATCAGGCTGTGGAACGGCATGAAGAAGACCTGCCAGGAGACCATGGGCATCCTTGCCGCGGCATCCTGATCACCCGTTCAACGCCTTTTTTTCACCCCCTGATTGACAAGTCCCTGCCCTGTCCTTATCCTTTCAGTGACCATGATCCTCGACTGGAAATCGACCTATCGTGAGCGGCTTACCGATGCCCGGACCGCGCTGTCCCGCATCCATCGGGGGGCCCGGGTGTTCATCGGATCCGCCTGCGGCGAGCCGCAGCTCCTCATCCAAACCCTCATCGACGTGGCCGAGCACCTCGCGGACACTCAGATCATCCACTTCCTCGACCTGGGCATTGCACCGTACACCGACGAGCGGTTCGACGACAATTTCCGCCACAACGCCCTGTTCATCGGCGCCAGCACCCGCAGGGCCATCAAGGAAGGCAGGGCCGACTACACCCCCATCTTCCTCTCCGAGATACCCCTGCTCATGATGCGGGGGAGCATGCCCGTAGACGTGGCCCTCATCACCGTGTCGCCCCCTGACAACAACGGTTACGTGAGCTGCGGCATCTCGGTGGACATCACCAAGACCGCCGCCGAGGTGGCCCGGTACGTGGTGGCGGAGGTGAACCCACACATGCCCCGGACCCTCGGGGACAGCTTTCTCCACGTCAGCGAGATCGACGCCTTCGTGGAGAACGACGTGGAGCTCCTGGAGTTTGAGCAGAAGGCGCCAGGCGACATCGCCAAGGTCATCGGCGAGCACATCGCGGATCTGGTGGAGAACGAGTCCACCATCCAGACCGGTGTGGGAAGAATCCCCAACTCGGTATTCCCCTATCTCATGAAC
>JAKPQL010000123.1 GCA_029547045.1 Deltaproteobacteria bacterium
TCGAACATGCCCCGTCATTACCCTTCCTCTTACTCATCAGTGGTCCTCCTTCGGTTAGAGTTTTTGCCAAAATCCTTCTCTCCGAATGGAGGACCTTTCTCAATGAGCAACCAGAAAGTGCGAAAAATATTTTACGTTATCGATGCCCTGGGAAAGCGATATCTCTGAAGGGTTGCCAGGCGCGAGATCGAGGTCAGCTCTTGCACGAAAACCTGTCTCTGATCGTTCCGTGTTCATTCATGCTTCAAGGCCGAGGAATTGATGCACTCAACCAGATGGAACCAGGTCAAGTGCCGGAGTGATTCTGGAACGGGGTCGGACAACGAAGCGGTGCATTGCTGAACAGGTTGGGCAAGATTCCCTCCATGGGGGCAGCGCCGTCATGCTCAACGGTAACGCTGTTCCCTTCGCTCCTCCGTTGTCAGGTGGTGTGACGGATCAATGCGCTTCATCCTACAAAGAGCGCCTGGAAGGCATCGATCTGTGTGCCTGCGAATCGCCAACGCTGTGAGTATCCCCTTGCGGAAAAAAAGGGAGGCTGCCCTGAAGGCAGCCTCCCTGGTGTTCGCGTTACTGCTCGTTCCGACGGGTCTTGTTTAGATGTCCCAGTCGAACGAGGTGGCAAGGTTGAGCTCGCCGTTGCCGTTCCAGAAGATGAATGCGTTCTGGTAGTAGGCGCCTGCCCAGTTGAGGTAGAACGCTACCGTATCGATAGAGTAGGCATAGGTGGACCACATGACGCCGTTGGCATCCATCAGGTGGGTGTTCTCGCTGTCGAAGTTGAGATGGTACTTGCCTTGGACGCTGATGGACTCGATGGGGTCGTTATCGGTGTCGAGATCCTGAGACGTGCCATTTTTGGCATTGTAGTCGTCGACGATGTCAGCCACGGACACATAGTCAGCGGTGACGGTGAGGGTCAAGCCGTCCGTGCTCCATGCCAGGGTGTAGTCGTTGATGATGTCCATGGACCCGCTCAGGGTTCCGAGGGTGGTGGCCTCGATGGTGTAATTGAATGAGGAACTGAGCGTTACTGCGCCGTCGTTCTTCATGGACAGGCTGCTCACCCTCTTCATGGCCTCGTTGAACTGTGCGGTGAACGAGGTGACCTGGAAGTCGACCTCGTCGTCGTCGATGAGGTTCGCGGCGGAGTCGCTGGCGCCATTGGCGTTGATGGCCACGATGTAGGGGATGGTGCGGTCGCCGGTCGGGCTGACCATCATGTTGATGTCAACACCGGCGATGTTCTGGCGGCAGCCCACGGAGCAGGATACCGGGATGGTCCCGCAGCTGTAGTTCGGGCTGCCCACCTTGGTGGACTGGAACTGTGCGTAGGTGTAGCCGGGCTTGTTGACCATGAGGGTGTAGCTCAGGTTCGGAATGACTTTGTCGAAGCTGTATGCGCCGGTGGTGTCGTCCACCTGAACGGTGTTGACATACTTGCTGCCGTAGAACAGGTCCACGGTCACACCGGTGCCCACTGCCGTGCTCCGACCGCTGCTCACGTCATAGATGGTGCCGGAGATGGACGCGTTGAGCGGTGCAAGGCTGAACCGAACTGCTGCATCGATGCCGCTCACCGGGGTGTCTGCGCCGCTGCCGCCCTCGGTGATGCCCGCCTCCTGGATGCCCCAGTTGGAGCCGTCTGCCAGGTCACCGGCCACGACCCACACCTCGGAAACCCATGCATAGCCGTAGGTGGTGTTGGACCTGAGGTCGCACACCACCTGGTAGCCATAATTACCCGTGTCAGTGGCACCGCCGAATCCCGAAACCCCAGTGTAGTACTCGTAGTTTATCGGGACATTGTTGAATGAGAACGTACCGGTGGTCCCGGTGGTGACCGAGTGAACGCCGCCGCTGTAGGCCACGGACACGATGGCGCCCTGGATGGGGGCATTCGTACAGCTATCCATGACAACACCCGAGATGGAGCCCTTCTGGTTAGTGAGTGCCGAAGGATTCGGATTCACCACGCTTGCGCTCTCATCTCCCTCCGCACAGCCTGCCACATAGAAGCCGAGCATGAGCAGTGCGATCAGAACTAGAAACCTCTTAGCCATATCTTCCTCCTCTACTTAATCTTTTTTTATTTTCTCTCTGGGACTGGAACCACACCATTAAACATCAGCTTCTATTATAGAGGGCAGGCACTGTTTGTCAACAAGGAAAACAAGGATTTGTACGGTCATGGAATGAAGGCGACGCGAGTCGTACGGACACCCCCCCGAACCCCCATTCGAACCTGCCCACACGGACACTGTTGCAAGAACACTCCTCTCCATAGAATACAAATGTCACAAGCAACATGCATGCCACAATATTGCGCCAGGATATCAATGAGTTGCGAATATTTATCCCATCGAAAGTGTTGGAATTCCGACACAATGACCGGCCACGATGCACACACCATGTTCGCACCCACCATGGCTGCAAGCCGGTTCGCGAGGCATGCTGCACGGCGCCACGGACTGCCGCCACCCGGGCTGTTGCAAAGCGGCCCCGGCTCTGCTACAACCCATGTCGGATGCCGGAGTGGTGGAACTGGTAGACGCGTCGGACTCAAAATCCGATGGACTCTAGGTCCGTGGGGGTTCGATTCCCTTCTCCGGCACCAATCCTCATTCCACACGGCCTATCCCGAAGCTCCCTACATGAGCGGATGCACGAAGGGGATGATCCACAGACCGAGGTTTGCCGCGGCATGGAGCACGTAGCCCGCCCAGACGCTCCTGCGCCACTCGAACACCGCACCGAACAGGATCCCGCCCACGAGCTGCACCACGGAGAGCCGGCCGTGCATGGAGGCGAAGAGCAGCGCGGTGACCCCGACGCAGAGCCACGCGGCGCAGCGCTCGCGCATCCAGGCGTAGAGCAGGCCCCGGAAGAAGAGCTCCTCCACGAAGGGCCCCACGATGCATGCCGCCAGCAGGTACAGCAGCCACTGGTCGTACGCCTGCCGCACCAGCAGGTGCTGCAGCACCCCACCCTCGACGAACAGCCTGCTCGCGAGGTCCGCGGACACAACGAGCGAACCGAAGGCGGCGGACACGGCGAAGCCGAGGGCGATCTCCCTCGGTACGGACGGGGCCATGGCGCCGCACACCCGGTACGCGAGCCCGAGGATGACGGCCATCTCCACGCACCTGGCCAGGAGCGTGTACGCGAGCCAGTCCATGGCGACATGCCCGGAAGCCCACCGGAACCCCGTCTCCAGGACGCACACCGCGCAGATGAGAGCGAGCCGCCTGTCCATCATCATGGATATATATAAGGTAGAGGGCCCAGGGCAAGGACAACCTCGCGGGATGAAATTGACTGCGCCCTGTTCAAGCGTCTATACTGCGCGCCATGAAACGGGTTGTCATCGGAACGGCGGGCCATGTGGACCATGGCAAGACATCGCTCATCAAGGCCATCACGGGCATCGACTGCGACCGCCTCAAGGAGGAGAAGGAGCGCGGGCTCACCATCGAGCTCGGCTTCGCCTCCATGGTCCTGCCGTCGGGCGAACGCGTGGGCGTCATCGACGTGCCCGGCCACGTGCGGTTCATCCGGCACATGCTCTCGGGCGCCTCGGGCATCGACCTGGCGCTCCTGGTCATCGCGGCCGACGAGGGCGTCATGCCCCAGACGCGCGAGCACGTGCAGATCTGCGAGCTTTTGGGCATCGAGCGCGGCGTGGTGGCGCTCACCAAGAAGGACCTCGTTGACGAGGACCTCCTCGAGCTCGCCGCGGGCGACGTGAAGGACTTCATCGCGGGCACGTTCCTGAAGGACGCGCCTATCGTCGCGGTGAGCGCAACCACCAGAGAAGGCCTGGACGAGCTCCTGGCAGTCCTGGACGCCCAGGTGGCGCTCGTGCGCGAGCGGCAGGTCACGGGCATCCCGGTCCTGCCCGTGGACCGCGTCTTCTCCATCAAGGGCTTCGGCACCGTGGTCACCGGGACGCTCGCCCGCGGCGCCTTCACCCACGACATGGAGGTGGAGGTGCTGCCCGCGGGCAGGACCTCCAAGATACGCACCATCCAGGTGCACGACATGGACGTGGAGACTGCCCAGGCAGGCATGCGCACCGCGGTGAATCTCCAGGGGCTCGCCACGGGCGACATCGACCGGGGGGAGTGGGTGGTGCCTGCGGGCGTGTTCGAGACCACCCGCCTCCTGGACGCCCGGCTCACGCTGCTCCGCAGACCGGGCAGAGGAGGCATCCGCCTCTACCTTGGCACGGCCGAGGTCCTGGGCGGGATCAGCCTGTACACGGTGGACTCCCGGGCAGCTGGGCGCATACGGCTCAAGACACCCGTGGTGGCCTCCTACGGCGACCGATTCATCCTGCGCTCGGTCTCGCCCTCGGTCACCCTGGGCGGCGGCGTCGTCCTGAATCCGCACCCGGCGCGGCGCTTCTCCGAGGAGGTGATCCGCGACCTCATGCACGACGACCCGGCATTGCGCATCGTGGGGCTGGCGAAAGACGCGGGCCTGCACGGCATCTCGAGGCGGCGGATCGACGCAGTCTTCGCGGACGCAGGCCAGAAGACGGAGAAGCTCATCGCGGGACTGCTCTCGTCGGGTGAGCTGGTGCGGTTCGATGCGGCCAACGACCTGATGGTGCACGGCATGTACCTGGAGCGGCTCAAGGAGGTCCTGCTCTGTGGGGTGAAGCAGTACCACGAGAAGAACCCTTCCTCCCCGGGCATCTCCCGGGAACACCTGCGGTCATCGATCCAGGGCGGGGTGGATCCCAAGCTCTTCCACCGGGTCCTCCAGGATCTCATCCGCAAGGGCGACCTCTCAGAGTCCGGCCCCACCATCGCGGCCAAAGGGTTCAGCGCCTCCATGGCATCGGACCACACCGACTCCCTGGAGGCCATCGCGAGGGCCATCGAGGCCGCAGCCTTCGCCCCGCCCCGGGTGGCGGAACTGGCGGAGCAGCTGCGGCTGCCCCAGCGAAAGGTGATGGAGATCCTCGCCTTCCTCTGCCGGGAGGGCCGCCTGGTCAGGATCAACGACGAGCTCTACCTGTCCGGAGAGCACGAGCGGGCGCTCAGGGAGCGCGTGCGGGAATTCATCGAGCAGAACCAGGCGCTGGGGCCTGCGGACATGAAGACCATCGTGGGGGCGACGCGGAAATACGCCATCCCCTTCCTCGAATACCTCGACCGCATCCACTTCACCATCCGGGTGGGGGATGCGCGCAAGCTTGCCACGGCACGGGGATCTTCGTGACGGAGGGGGGCCTGGAGGGGCCGGTCGATCACCTCGGGATGAGCTTCCGGATGAGGAATATCCTGTCCTTGAGCTTGAGTTTCCAGTAGAGCGGGCTCAGCACCAGCGTCCGTATGATCTCTTTCTTGGTCATCGCCATTCCCCTGTCATGAAAATGTCCATACCCGGGGAGACAAGCTTAAACCATGCCATATCATGATTATCTTTATTTTATCAATAGTTGCAGATCTCCCGCCTCAGGGCGCCGCCTTCGCGGGGGGAAATTGTGCCGGGGTTCATGACGCTATCCGTGCCAGACAACCGCGAACGATTACAGTGATCCAAGCAGAACCGCTTGATTACTGGCTTCCCTGGCCACTGTGCCAGAGGGCCGGGGAGCATCAATATTTTGGCGGCATCAGTGACCGGGGCAGTACGAGGTGCCTGGAGAGACTCATTCCTTTGCCGCAGGACCCGAGGTGCACGCCTGCAGGATCAGGGCATCGATGTCGTCCTCGAGGGTCACGTCCGGGTACTGCCGCTTCACGGCCGTGAAGCGCGCGCACGCGGCCTTGTGGTTGCCCTTCTTGAGGTAGAACCTGCCGATGGAGAGATCGTGCCGGGCCAGGAGGGTACGGGCCTCCTTCAGCTTCAGGGCCGCGTCCTCGGCATGGGGTGAGTCGGGGTAGGTCTTGAGGAAGGCATCCAGGCTCTGGATGGCCCTGCTGGTCTGGCTCTGGTCCCGGTCGAAGGTGCCCATCTGCTGGAAATGGCACATGCCGATCCGGTACAGGCAGCGCCCCGCCTCGGCGTCCGTGGGGTAGAGGAGGCGGAACTCCTGGTAGTTCTTCAGCGCCGACTCGTAGTCCTCGTTGTCATAGTAGAGATCGGCCGTGGCCAGGAGCGCCATGCGGGCGAGGTCGTGGCTCGGGTAGTACGTCCGCACCTGCATGAACGCCTCGGAGGCCTTTTCCACGCTCTTCTTCCTGGCCAGCGCCTGGGCCTCGTCGAACATCTCCTGGGCTGGCTTGACGCCCTCCTCGTCGTGGGCGCACCCGCCAAGGAAAAGCGACGCGACGCAGACTGCCAGGACCATGGCGCATACGGTTCTCATGCAGGGGCTCACGTTAAGACAGTTCATGCGGAAAAATCAAGGGCGTATTTCATGGACGAGGCCGTCCTTGACGGTGAGCACGTGGACGGTCCTGGTCACCGTGCCTGCCGGGGAGAACGAGAGGATGCCGCTGGCGCCCGGGTAGTTCTTCAGACCCGCGACGTATCCCTTCACCCCTGGCCGCGAGGGCCCGTGCTCATCGAGATAGCCCTGCACGATGCGGGCCGCGTCGTAGGCGCTTGCCTCCCAGACCGTCGGCGGGGCGCGGAAGGTGGAGGAAAAGGCGCGGCCGAAGTCCTGCACCGGGGTCAGGAGGCTGTCCTGGTGGAACCCGCTGAGGAACACCGCATCCTCCACGTGCCTCCCCCCCACCCTGACGAACTCGGGGCTGTCCCACAGGGTCGGGCCGAAGAGCCTGGCCTTGATCCTCAGGAAGGTGAGGTAGGATGCCGCCAGGGCCGCGTTCTGGGCAGAGTCGGGGATGAGCAGCGCCTCGACGGCGTCGCCCCGGGCCGCGGCCATCTTCCGGCCCGGGAACAGCGCCTCGAGCTCCTGCCGGAAGTCGACCCGGGACGGGGCGTAGACCCTGGTCCGCACGACCTGCACCCCGAACGAGGGCGCCAGGCGCCCGAAGTGCTCGGAGAAGGTCCTGCCGAACTGATCGTCCGGGCTCAGGACCCCGAACCTGGTGACGCCCATCGCGCGGGCGGCGCCCAGCAGGGCCCTGGCCTGCATCTCCACGGTGAGGAAGACGCCGAAACAGCAGGCCCCTTCTCTCGGCCTGAGTTCCGCCTGGGTGAACACCAGGGCCGGGATGCTCCTGGCCTGGACCTCCGCGCACGCGATCTCGCAGGCGCGCTCGCCCACCGGGCCGATGAGCGCCGTCACCCGGTGGTCGCGGTCGAGGCTCTCGATGAGTGCGGGGATGGAGTCCTCGCGGGAGCCGTAGTCCATGATCACGTATTGCACGTTCGCCACGGGCCCCGCTGCGAAGACCCCGCCCGCGGCAGAGATGCCGTTCAGTATCCGCTGGCCCACGCTCTCCCACCTCCCGCTGAGCGGCAGCAGCACTCCCACCGCAGGCGTGGAAACGGTCGCCTGGTGGTCGAAGGGAGAAACGGCGGCGGGCATCGGGGCGGCACCGGTGCAGAGTATGAGCGCGAGGGCTGCGGCGCACAGCGTGGCCGAGGCGCGGATCGGGGATTCCTTCATGGTGACTGTGCATTGTAATGCCTTCGGAACAGCCCCGTCAAGCCCGACCCGCCGTGCATTGCTGCAACGGATGGTCATTTGACAGCCCTTCACGAAATGATATAGATCGTTACCATGTTCGGTATCGGCGGCCAGGAGCTGTTTGTCATCCTCATCATCGCGCTCATCGTCATCGGGCCCAAGAACCTCCCGGGGATCGCGCGCACCCTGGGCAAGGCCTTCGGGCAGTTCCAGCGGGCAGCGGACGATCTCAAGCGGGAGATCGACATCTCCGCTGCGGCCACGGCGAAGAGGCCCGACGGGGAACCCTCGAACGGGAAGGCCGGGACCGGCAACGCACCGGATGATCCGTCTTCCCAGCCGGGGGAGAACTCCTGAACACCGCCAGACAGAGCAAAAGGACATGGCCGTGGAAGAAGACAAGCTCCCTGTCACCGATCACCTGGAAGAGCTCAGGAGCAGGCTCATCAAGTGCGTCCTGGCCGTGGCAGTGGGGTTCGGCCTGTCCTACTCCTTTTCCAAGCAGATCTTCGACGTGCTCACCTTCCCGCTCATCTCCGCCATGCCCCCGGACGGAAAGCTCATCTACACCTCCCTGCAGGAGGCCTTCATCACCTACCTCAAGGTCTCGTTCTTCGCCGGGCTCTTCCTGGCCGCGCCCGTCATCTTCTACCAGATCTGGAAGTTCGTCATGCCGGGCCTGTACGAGAACGAGCGGCGGTACGTGCTGCCCTTCGTGATCACGGCGTGCGCCTTCTTCCTCATGGGAGCGGCCTTCGCCTTCTTCGTGGCCTTTCCCTTCGGGTTCCGCTTCTTCCTTGGCTTTACCACAGAGCGCATCCAGGCCCTGCCGTCCATGAAGGAATACCTGAGCCTGTGCATGAGCCTCATGATAGCCTTCGGCATCACCTTCGAACTCCCCGTGGTCATCTTCTTCCTGGCCCGGATGGGGATCGTGAACCACCGCATGCTCAAGAGGTACCGGAAGTACTCCTTCCTCATCATCGCGGTGGTGGCCGCCGTCCTCACCCCGCCCGACGTCCTGAGCATGGCGCTGCTGGGCATTCCCCTGTACATCCTCTACGAACTCAGCTTGGTGGTGGCCTACTTCGCGGGGAAGAAACGGGCTCCTGCCCCGGAAGAGGCGGCAGGCTGAATGTCCGGGCCGTACCCATCACGGCGCGGGGCGCCCCCGGGGAAGGCCTTCCCGGCCCGCTCCCTGCTCGCCTTCGTGCTCGCTGCAGCCGCGGTTCTCATCGCCGCGCAGGAGGCGTGCTGCAGCGGGGACGCCCCCCTCAGGGTCGTGTCCCTGGCCCCGTCCCTCACCCGGGAGGTGTATGACCTCCAGGCCCCGGACCTGCTGGTGGGGGCCACGAGCTACTGCCCCCTGCCCAGGGGCTCTTCGGTCCGGATCGTGGGTTCGCCCGGCCGTATCAACATCGAGGCCGCCTATGCGCTGAGGCCCGATCTCGTCCTGGCCAGCACGGACTGCAACGGCAGGTCGGACGTGGAGGCGCTTAGGAGGCTCGGGTGCGAGGTGAAGGTGTTCGCCGGGTGCGAGAGCTTCTCGTGCATGTGCGCGAGCTTCCTGGAACTGGGAGGCATCCTGGACAGGAGGGCCCGGGCCGAGGCCGTGCTGGCAGACGTCAAGGCCCGGCTTGCCGCCGGCCAGGACAAGCTCCGGGGAAGGCCACGCCCCAGGGTCTTCTGGCAGATCGGCGCCACACCGCTGGTCACGGCGAGCAACGCCACCTTTGCCGGCGAGTTCCTCGCGCGGGCCGGGGCCGCAAACATCTTCGGCGACGCACCCACGCCGTACCCTCGGGTGAACGTCGAGGAGGTGCTGCGGCGCAACCCGGACGTCATCATCGTGGTGAGCCGGATGGAGCCGGGAGCGGCCCGTTCCCCGTGGGAACGCTTCGGCGCCCTGGTGGCGGCGAAGAAGGGCCGCATCGTCGAACTGGACGCAGACCTGGTGTGCCAGCCCACCCCGCTCATGTTCCTCAGGGGCTTCGAGGCGGTGGCTGCAGCCCTCTACCCCGGTGCCCCGTGAAGAGGACCGCCACCATCCTCGTCCTCTTCGCCGCGCTGGTGTGCACCATGGCGCTGGCTGTCTTCCTGGGCGGGACCGCGCTCAGCGCACCCGAGGTAGCGGCCGCACTGCTCCACCCGGGCAGCCACACGACGGCCGGGGTCGTGATCTGGGAGCTGCGCATCCCGCGGATCATCCGGGCCGTGCTCGTGGGATCGAGCCTTGCCGGGTGCGGGACCGTGTTCCAGGCAGTGCTGCGAAACCCGCTGGCCGAGCCCTACACCCTGGGCGTCTCCGCCGGGGGCGCGCTGGGGGCCACCACGGCGATCGTGCTGGGCCTGAGCGGCCTCCCCATGGTGGCCCTGTGCTTCACCGGCTGCCTGGCGAGCATCTGCCTGGTCATCGCCATGTCCGTCTTCCGGGACTTCACCGCCTCCACCATCATCCTGAGCGGGGTGGTCCTGAGCTTCCTGCTCTCGTCCGTGGTCATGTTCATCTTCAGCGTCGCGAGTTCCCGCGACGTGCACGCATCGGTGCTGTGGCTCATGGGGAGCCTCGCCGACACGGGTGCCGTGCCGCTGCCGGCGCTCGGAGCCGCCCTGGCCTTCCTGCTCGGCATGCTCTTCGTGTTCGCCCGCGACATGAACCTCATCTCCCTGGGAGACGAGAAGGCCCACCTCCTTGGCCTTGGACCGGGCACGCTGAAGGCGGTCCTGCTGGGCCTGGCATCCCTGGTCACGGGCCTGTGCGTGGCCGTCTCCGGCATCATCGGCTTCGTGGGGCTCATCATCCCCCACGCGCTGCGCAGGCTCACGGGCGCCGACCACCAGTGGCTCGTGCCCGCATCCATGCTCTCGGGAGGCATCTTCCTGCTCGCCTGCGACACCATCGCCCAGACCGCCCTGCGGCCCTACGAGCTCCCCGTGGGGGTGATCACCGGGATGGCAGGCGGCGTCTTCTTCCTGGCCTACCTGCTCAAGGCCTCCCCGCCCGAGGTGTTCTGAGGTGACCGGGCTCGTTGCACAGGACCTCACTGCCGGGTACCAGGACCACCGGGTCATCGACCACGTGTCCTTCGCGGTGGAGCCGGGCTCGGTCTTCGGGCTCATCGGCCCCAACGGGAGCGGCAAGACCACCCTGTTCAGGTGCATGTCCGGGCTGCTGAAGCCTTTTGCCGGCTCGGTGAGGCTCGGCGGCGAGGACATCGCGCGCATCCCGAAGAGGAGGCTCGCGAGGCTGGCCGCCTTCATCCCCCAGATCCACAGCGTGGCCTTTCCCTATACCGTGGAGGAGTACGTGCTCATGGGCAGGTACCCGCACCGGGGCAGGACCGCAGCCTTCACCCCCCAGGACCGGGAGGTGGTGGAGGAGACCATGACCCTGCTCGACATCGCGGACGTCAGGGACAAGAGGATCCAGCGGCTCTCGGGAGGCGAGATGCAGCGGGTCTTCCTCGCCGGCGGGCTCGTGCAGCGGCCGGAGATCCTGCTCATGGACGAGCCCACCACGCACCTGGACATCACCCACCAGGTGCGCCTGATGACCATGCTTAAGGACCTGTCCGAGCGCAGCGGGCTCACCGTGCTCGTCACGCTGCACGACCTGAACATGGCGGGCCTGTACTGCACGTCGCTGGCCCTGCTCCACCAGGGCAGGATCCACGCCATGGGCAGGCCCGAGGAGGTGCTCACCCGCGCCAACATCGAGCAGGTCTACCAGGTGCGCTCCGAGGTCTGCCCGGACCCGTACCTGAGCAAACCGCACGTCTACTTCCTGGGCGAAAAAGATTGACTGCGGGTCATCTCCGGAAAATTCCCCGGCCTCGCGTTTTCGACGATCTCGACATCCTCACCGTCGAGATCGTCGAAAACGCGAGGACAGCGCCGCAGGCGCTGGGAGAACCGTTCTGCCTTGGCGCCGCTGGCGCTGGGGTGCTGATAAGAAAACGATGTGAGGAATGGGAGCCGACCGCTCCCTACTGCGTGACGATCTGGACGACCTCGTACTCGCGCTTCCCGTTGGGCGTGTCCACGACGACCTCGTCGGAGGTCTTCTTGCCGATGAGTGCCTTGGCCATGGGCGAGTCCACGGATATCCTGCCCCTGTTTATGTCCGATTCGTCCACGCCCACGATCTGGTAGGTGGTCTCCTCCTCGGTGTCCACATTGCACAGGATGAAGCGGGACCCGAACACGATGCGGTCCTTGGGGAGCTTGGTGGTGTCGATGATCTCGGCGTTGCCCAGCTTGTTCTCCAGATCCTGCATCCTTGCCTCGATGAAGGCCTGCCGCTCCTTGGCATAGATGTATTCCGCGTTCTCGGACAGATCGCCGTGACCCCTGGCCTCCTCGATGGCGGCGATGATCTTGGGCCGCTCGTGCTTCTTCAGCCGCTCCAGCTCTTCGCGGAGCTTTGCATACCCTTCCTTGGTGATGGGATTGCGCTTCATGCTCATGGTCAGGCCCCTTGTGAAAATGAAAAAGATACCGGTAGTCGCGCTACCAGTATCGTATGGGCACCATTATCCCCAAAGATGTTTTTTGTGTCAAGGGGCCAGTTCAGATGGGCTCCAGGAGAGCATCTCCCTGGTCATGTGACTTGCCCATTGACTTCATGAGGGCCTTGCCAGTATAGAGAGTCTCTATTTTCTTACGCGGAGGATATTCGTATGGCCACAAAAGAGAAACTCAGCCTGGACGTCAGTGCCCGGACACTGCGGAAGAAGAACGTGCAGAAACTCCGCAGGGAGGGTATCATCCCGGGCGTCGTGCACGGCAAGGACTTCGAACCGGTTCATGTCCAGGTCGATGAACGTTCCTTCGAGATGCTCTACCGGAAGGCCCACGGAACCTCCCTGGTGAACCTGAACCTCGACGGACAGACCCAGCAGGTCCTCATCCACTCGGTATTCAGAGACAAGCTCAAGGGCACGCCCCTCCACATCGAGTTCCTCAAGATAGACCCGAAGCGGCTGGTTACTGTGGAGGTGCCGCTGGTCTTCACGGGCGTATCGAGCGCGGAGAAGGAGGGCAAGGGCAAGGTCGCCCACGAGGAGACCTCCATCCACCTCAAGTGCTCGCCCACGGACATCCCCTCGGAGATCGAGGTGGACATCTCCGTCATCGTGGACAAGCACACCGTCATCCATGCATCCGATCTCAAGCTGCCGGACGGCGTTCACCTGGGCCACGGCGTGAGCGAGAAGAAGGTCATCGCGTCGCTCGTGACCACCAGGGTCCACGAGGCGGCACCCGTCGAGGAGGCTGCCGCCGCAGCCGCTGAGGGCGCACCCGCCGAGGGCTGATCTAGCCCTTGACCATGGCCACGGGCCTGAGCCTGGCCACCGCCTTCGCGATGCCCGCGCCGGTGACCGTATCCACCACGTCGGACACGTCCTTGTAGGCCTCGGGGATCTCTTCCGCCAGGGTCGCGCGGGATGCGGCCATGGCGCGGATGTCCTTCCTCCTCAGCTCCTCCAGGATCTGCCTGCCCCTGGCCCGTTTTTTCGCCTCGTGGCGGGACAGCAGCCTCCCGGCGCCGTGGCATGCGCTGAAGAAGGTCTCGGCCGCGCCGGGTTCCCCAGAGAGGATGTAGGACACCCGCCCCATGTCGCCGGGCACGAGGACCGGCTGGCCCGTTTCCCTGAACCGGCCGGGAAGCCTCGCATCCCCGGGCGGCAGGGCCCTGGTGGCACCCTTGCGGTGAACACACGCCTGGATCACGGCCCCCTCCCAGACGACACGCTCCAGCTTGGCGATGTTGTGGCAGCAGTCGAAGAGCAGCCTCATGCCGAGACGTTCGAAGGATCCGCCGAAAACCTGCTCGAAGGCGCTGCGGATGAGGAACACGATGAGCTCGCGGTTGGCAAATGCGAAGTTGGCCGCGCAGGCCATGGCCCCGAAATACTCCCTCCCCTCGGCGCTCCTGACCGGGGCGCAGGCGAGCTGGCGGTCCGGCAGCGAGATGCCGTGGCGGGCCGCGGCCGCCACCATGGCATGGACATGGTCGTCGCAGATCTGGTGCCCGAGCCCGCGGGAACCCGTGTGGACCTGGACCACCACCTGGTCCTCGAAGAGGCCGAACCCTTCGGCCGTGGTCCTGTCCGAGACCAGGTCCACCACGTCCAGCTCCAGGAAGTGGTTGCCGGAGCCAAGGGTTCCGAGCTGGGGCTGGCCCCGCTCCACGGCCTTCCCGGACACCGCGTCCGGGTCGGCGCCTTCGATGCACCCCTCGTCCTCGTGCGCTTCGAGGTCAGAAGGCGGAACGTAGCCTTTCTTCACGGCCCACCCTGCCCCCTTTTCCAGGACCTTCCTGAATTCCCTCCCGGTTGCGGCGAGCTTCGGGTTGCTCGACCCGACGCCTGCGGGCACATGGTTGTAGAGCGCAGTCAGGAGCTTGTCCAGCCGCCCCCGCACATCCGCAAGCCGCATGCCGGTGAGGATGCAGCAGATCCCGCAGTTGATGTCGTAGCCCACCCCGCCCGGCGAGATGATGCCGTCCTCCACCGAGAAGGCCGCCACGCCGCCGATGGGGAACCCGTAGCCCCAGTGGATGTCCGGCATGGCCATGGACGGTCCGATGATGCCCGGGAGCGCCGCCACGTTGGCCACCTGGTGCAGGACGTTCTCGTCGCCCAGGGTGCGCTCGATGGCCTGGTTGGCATAGACCAGGCCCGTGGTCCTCATGGGAGGGGTCCTGACGATCTCGATGCGGAACGGGTCCAGGCGCCTCGTGTGAAGGGTGCTCACGCCCGTTCCCCCCTGTCCGGGGCACGCACGGGATCCATGGCCTGCACTGTCCTCATGTATCGAGAATAATGGTTGCGGCGAACCCGTTGTCAATACGCTCGATGGTGAGCCCGTGGTACGTGACCGCCTTGACCTCGGCCGTAAGCGGCGCCGCGGAGAACTCCCCTCTCAGCATTCCGTCGGCTTCGGTCTCCGCAACACCTGCAACCTCGACCGCGGTCACCCGGAACCCCCTCACCTCCACCAGGAACAGGATGTCCTGGAGCCATCGGACCAGCAGGTCATCGCGGTCGATGCCCCGTGACCTCACCGGGACCGACAGGGCGGCCCGGGTCGTCCCCGCCCCCAGGATGTCGCACAGGCCGAGGGCGGCGTCCCTGAACAGGGCCTCAAGGGTCGCCCCGCTCACGCGCATCCCGATGTCCGCGGTATGGTCGATGAGGGTGTAGGGCATGATCCCCTCAGGACCCGGCGATCCCCATGCCGGAGAGTTTCTCCTGAAGGGCGGCCAGCGCCCGCTTCCGGTGGCTGATGGCGTTCTTCTCCTCATCGCTGAGCTGGGCGAAGGTTTTCCCGCTCGCCGGGTCGAGGAAGACGGGGTCGTAGCCGAAGCCCCCCGCTCCCACCGGGGCGGTGAGGATCACCCCCTCGCACTGGCCCTGTGCCGTGATCACCGTGTCCTCGGATAAGGCCAGGGCCACCACGCACACGAACCGGGCGCTCCGGGTGCGAACCCCCTCCATGAGCCCCAGGAGCAGCTCGTAGTTCTCCCGGTCGCCGGCGCCCACGCCCGCGAACCGGGCTGAATGCACGCCGGGCCTCCCACCCAGGGCGTCCACGCAGAGCCCGGAGTCGTCCGCGAGACAGGGAAGGCCGCTGGCCCTGTGCCAGGCCAGGGCCTTGGCCACGGCGTTCTCCTCGAAGGTGAGGCCGTCCTCGCTCACGTCGAGGTCGATGCCGACGTCCCGGGGGGATACGACGGTGATGCCCGACGTGCCGAGGATCTGCGCGATCTCACCGAGCTTGCCGCGGTTCTTCGTTGCGGCCAGCACCTTCATGGGATTCCCAGAGCCTGGGACTGCCTGGCAATGAGCTCGCGTATGCCGTGCTGAGCCAGGTCCATGAGCACGGTCATCTGTTCCCGGGTGAAGGGGTCCCTCTCCGCGGTGCCCTGCACCTCGATGATCCGGCCGGATCGTGTCATGACCACGTTCATGTCCACGCTGGCGCTCGAATCCTCCTCGTAGTTCAGGTCGAGGCAAGCCTGCTCGCCGACGATGCCCACCGATACCGCGGCAACCTGCTCCAGGAGCGGGTTCCGGGCTATGATCTGCTGGTTGACCAGGGTCCTGCATGCATCGTGGAGCGCCACGTAGGCGCCGGTAATGGCCGCGGTGCGGGTCCCGCCGTCGGCCTGGATCACGTCGCAGTCGATCCAGATGGTTCGCTCTCCAATATCCTTCAGGGATATGGCCGCCCTGAGCGACCTGCCGATGAGCCGCTGGATTTCGTGGGTCCTGCCCTTGATCCGTCCCTTGGACGATTCCCGCACCGTGCGCACGTTCGTGGAGGCGGGAAGCATCCCGTACTCCGCGGTCACCCAGCCGGTGCCGGTGTTCTTCAGGTGGGGCGGCACCTTGTTCTCCACGCTGGCCGCGCAGATGACCTTCGTGTCCCCGATCTCGATGAGACACGACCCGATGGCGTGCTTGCAGTAGCCCCTGGTGATGCTCGCCCGCCTGAGCTGGTCAAAGGCCCTGTCATCGCAGCGCCTGTGCGCCCTGGGACGGGAGATGCCCTTGTCCTTGAGCAGTTCTTCGATGGATGCCATGTGTGTCCTTTGCCGTGGGATGATTCCGCCGGCACCGGGCGTGCCGGCCGTGTTCGTGGGGCAATTCTACGGACACTTCCCGGAGAAGTCAACTCCCGGGGGTGCGGGGTGCACAAGGCCTTGACACCGCGTGCCCGCCTCATGTAATCGCTCATCATGACAAAGGGAGGCAGGACCCTGTGATATCATGGAAACCCGCCGCATCAATGGTTTTCATCTGTGCGGCGAGCCTTGCCCTCCTCGTCCCGCTCGCTCTGTACACCCCGCCCAGGGACTCCGAGGTGTGGATCTTCCAGACCATCCTCGAGATGCAGGAAAGCCGGAGCTTCCTGCCCCTCCTCAACGATGAGCCGCTCGTGGGCGTCAACCCGCTGATCCCGTCGGTCCTGGCGCTCATCCCCCTGAAGGACATCGGCACGCCCAGGCTGGCTGCGTGCCTCACCGGGTGCCTGTTCATCGCCTTTGTCTTCCTGTACGGCCGGGCGCTCTATGACACGAAGAGCGCACTCTGGTCCTCGGCCCTGGCGCTGACGAGCCTGGGGACCCTCGCCCTGTTCGGGACGCTGAACCTCGCCTGGCTGCCCGTGGCCGCAGCGGCCGTCGCCTTCGGCGTCTTCTCGCTGGCCTACCTCGGGAGGCTGGGCAGGGCCTGGTACATCCCCTCCTACCTGCTCGCCGCCGTTGCAGCCGTGACCGGCGGTTCCTTTCTGCTCTGGTTCTTTCTGGGCTCCTCGCTGGCCCTCATCATGCTCGACCTCGCCCCGTCACGGCTCTTCTCCATCCACGCCGCGCAGGGGGCCGGGATCATCGCTGCGGCTCTGCTAATCTATCTTGCCGGCTACCGGATCGCGGCGGGCGCCGGCTTCACAGCCGGGACCCTCTCGCCGGGAGACCATCTCGGCCTCATGCAGGGCATGCTGGCCCTCGTCACCTATACCGCGCCGTGGATATTCCTGGCCGTGCCGGCCTTCATGAACGCCGGCACCCCATCGGACAAGGACGCCTGGCGCACGGCTCTCCCCCTGCGCTCGGCCGTGGGAGTAACCCTGCTCCTGGTGCTGTTGCACGAGAGCCCGCCCCTGTATGCCGCACTGATGCCGGCCTTCACCTCCGTGCTGACCGGTGCGTGGCTGGCCCGCACCGCGGCGCCCGGTCTTTGCGCAGGCAGGCTGGGTGTCTGGATGGCTTCTCTTGCGGGAGCCAGCGTGTTCCTGGCCGCCCTGGTCCTGGTGCTGCTGCCCTTCAAGGACGGGATTGCCGTGCGCCCGGGGCAGCTCGCCGCCTCGGCCCTGTTCCTGGCAGGGGCAGGCGCCTTCGCATTCTTCACCGCCAGGAGGCGGATGAGGACCCAGGTCGTGCTCGCCGGGGCCGGGGTGGCCCTGCTCGTATGGTACCTGGCCGTCATCAGCCCCGAAGACCAGTGGGACCGGAAGATCTCGTACATGCAGGGCATGAACGGCCATTCGCCGCTGGTCGCGTACGAGGACGACCTCGTCATGCGGGGATACCTGAGCGCGGTGGACGCCCCGTGCCTGGTGGTGGGAAGGGATGCGGTGCCCCTGAACGAGACCGCCTTCCTCGCCGTGAGCTCCCCGGACCCGGAGGACCTGCTGGAGGAACTGGGCCGGCGCATGACCACCGTGGTGCTGGACACGCACCGGGCCGAGAACACCTTTGCCCTCATGATGGTATCGCCGAGAAAGCGGCCGCGCTAGCCTACCTGGCGTCCCTCTCCAGTTTCTTCCGGAGCGCCCCGAGCAGGAGGTTCAGCTTGTCCCGGGCATCGCCCTCATCGAGCATGCCGGAAAGAGCGGAGTAGAGTTCGTACGCCTTGCGGTAATCACCCATGGTCGTGTAGAAGCCCGCCAGCTCGCTCAGCTTGAACTTGTCCCTGTACATGCCCGGCTCGGCCTTGAGGAGGTAGTCGCGGGCCTGCCCGGGCCTCCCGGTCTTCCAGGCGGCGACCCCGAGGCGGTAGTACATCATGTCGCGGTGAGACTCGCTTCCCGTGATGCCCTTGCTCAGGAGCTGCTCATAGACCTCGTAGGCATGCCTGAAGTCGCCCTTCTCCCAGTATGCGTATGCGAGCCCCATCCGGGCCTGGTGAAGATCCGGCTTCAGCCTGAGGGCCGTGGTGTAGTTGTTGATGGCGTTGTCGTACTGCCCCCTCATGGCCTGTGACAGGGCCAGGTTGCTGATGGCCAGGTAGTCGTAGGGAAGGGCCTTGATGGCGGTGATGCTGTGCTTCTGGGCCTCCTCGAACCTGCCCTGCTTGATGTAGATGGACGCCAGGTTCACGTTGCCAGGGCTGGAGTTGGGGGTGATGGCGACGGTATGCGTCCAGAGCCTCAGGCTGTCCTGCCAGACGTCGTTCTGGCGGAAGGTCATGTATGCGTAGAAGAGCGTGATGAAACAGAAGAGCCCGACGGCCAGGGCCGTGAAGAAGAAGGGGGTCAGGACCCCGGCTTTGACCCGGGCATGCCACAGCCTGGCGAGGAGGTAGGCGAGCAGGACGCACCAGCTCAGCGACGGCAGGAGGGCATACCGGTCGGCCAGAACCTGTGCGATGGGGAAGAGGTGGGACACGGGCAGGAGGAACACGTAGTACCAGCACACGAAGAAGGCAAACACGTAGTGCCTCTTCACGAAGGCCCACAGCGCGCCAGCCACGAGGGCGAGGTTGAGGGCGACAAAGACCCAGGGCTGCCACATGCGGGGGTCCGTATAGAGCTCCAGGGAGTAGTCCGCCGCATAGTTCACCGTGAACCCGATGAGCTTGATGTAGGAGACCAGGATCTGGGAGACGGCCAGCAGGTTCGTCCAGAAACTCCCCCCGTGGTAGGGCTTGACGCCCCCCACCTCGGTCATCATGCCGACGAGCCGCACCATCATGGGGATGACGAGCGCGAGCATGGGCGCGTACAGGAGCAGGCGCCGCTTCCAGAACCCCGGCTCCTGCAAGCGGGCGTGCAGGGCGATATCGAGCACGAACATCACCGCGGGCAGGACCAGGGCCGTGGGCTTGGAGAGAACGGCCAGGATGAGCGCCGCGACGCTCAGAATGTAGTATTTCCACGACACGAGCCTTGCCTTGAGGAAGGCCCACAGGGACAGGAACGTGAAGATCCCTAGCAGGGGCTCCTTCCTCGCGAAGAGCCAGGCAACGCTCTCCACGTGCACCGGGTGGACCGCATACAGGACGCTCGCCGTGGCCGCCCAGATGTAGCACTCGTCCTCGTTGTCGTGGAAGGCGCCCAGGAGTCGCCTGAGGAAGGCGTAGCAGAGCAGGACCATGATCAGGTACAGGACCATGTTCTGGATGTGCATGCCGAAGACCACCCTGTCTTTCCAGAGGGTGAAGTCCAGCAGGTAGGAGAGGTCCCGCAGGGGCTGGTAGGTGGCGGCGGACTTGATGACCAGCAGTTCCCTGACATGTTCAAGGGTGAAGGCCGTGTACGCACTGCGGGAGAACAGAGCGGGGTCGTCCCAGTTGGTGGCCTTGTTGTCCAGGGTGTTGTAGAACAGGGCAACCACCATGATGCCCAGCAGCACCGCGACGGCCAGCGGAGAACGGGTCCTTTCGGTCATGGCATGCACTCCCTTTCGTCAGTGGACTTCTGTACGGACCTGCACCTCGTACGGATGGAGACGTTATCACCACTTCCCACTGCCCACAAGAAGCAATGAAACCTTCCGGGAACGACACCGCACAGGGGATTTGCCTGTACAGGGCGGCCCGGTTGTTGGTATCATCCCTGGGACCATACCCGCTGAGGAGGGCGCCATGGCGGTTGCAGAGAAGATGCTCGGGTTCATGGAAAAGGCGTCGTGGATCAGGAAGATGTTCGAGGAAGGGACGCGGCTGAAGGCTGTCCACGGCCAGGACAACGTCTACGATTTCAGCCTGGGCAACCCCGACGTCCCGCCGCCGGAGCGCGTCATCGAGCGCATGGCAGCGCTCAGCAGAACCATGTTCCACGGGTACATGGCCAACGCGGGCTATCCGGAGGTGAGAGCCGCCGTCGCCGCACGCCTCGGCCCGGTCTACGGGGTGGACCTCACCGGCGACGACATCATCATGTCCTGCGGGGCCGGCGGCGCCATGAACGTGGTGCTCAAGGCAGTCCTCAACCCCGGCGACGAGGTGATCGCCCTGGCCCCCTATTTCGTGGAATACGGCTTCTACGCGGACAATCACGGCGGGAAGCTCGTGACGGCGCCCTGCGACGGGGACTTCCTGCCCCGCATGGAGGCGATAGCCGACAGGATCACGGCGCGCACCAGGGCCATCATCCTCAACTCCCCCAACAACCCCACGGGCAGGGTCTACCCCGAGGAGACCATCCGGGGGCTCGGCGCCCTCCTGGAGAACCGCCCCGACATCACGGTCATCTCGGACGAGCCCTACCGGGCCATCGTGTACGACGGCCGCGCCGTACCCTCGGTGCTCAGGCACATCCCCGGTTCCGTGGTGGTGACGTCGGCATCCAAGGAGCTCTCCCTGGCCGGCGAGCGCATCGGATACATCGCCGTGAACCCCGCCATCCCCGGCAAGGCCGAGCTCGTGGGAGCCATGATCCTCGCCACCCGCATCCTCGGCTTCGTCAACGCGCCGGCCCTCATGCAGAAGGTGCTGGCCGACTGCCTGCACGAGAGCGTGGACGTGGAGATCTACCGGAGGCGACGCGACGCCATGTGCTCGGTGCTCGACGGCGCCGGCCTGACCTACGCACCGCCCGAAGGGGCCTTCTACCTCTTCGTGAGGTCCCCCGTCGAGGACGAGGTGGCCTTTTGCGCCGCCCTGCTGGAGGAACGCGTGCTCGCCGTCCCGGGCAGGGGCTTCGGATGGCCCGGGTACGTCCGCTTCACCTACTGCGTGGACGAGTCCATCATCCGAGCGGCGGGCCCGGGCATCGGCAGGGCGGTGGAGAAGATCCGCAGCCGGTGACGGCGCTCCCGGAGAAACGAGCGGCGCGCCAGGGCCAGGACCCGGGCGCGCCGCGTTGTGGCACATGCATGCCCCGCCCTACCTGTCTGCCTCCAGGAGGCTCTGCACCTTGAAGAGGATGATGTGGGCCGGAGACGGCTTGACCAGGTAGAGATTGGCCCCCGCGTCGAAGGCGAGCTTGCGGTTCTCCGGCGTGGAGTCCGTGGTGAGCATGATGATGGGCAGGTCCTTGTACACCGGGTCTTTCCTCACGGTACCGATGAACTCGATGCCGTCCATGTTGGGCATGTTCAGGTCCGAGATGACGAGCTTGATGTCCGGGTTCTGGGCCAGCTTCTCCAGGGCGTCGAATCCGTCGGATGCCTCGACGCACCGGTAGTTCCTGGTCTTGAGCGTTGCGGTGAGGAACTTCCTCACCGTACTCGAATCGTCGACGATCAGGATCGTGTCCATGGCATGTCCCGCCTATTCCTTCTTGTATCCCAGTGCGCCCGGGAAGTGTACGAGCTTGAATGCCCGAGAAATGTTGTGCAGCGACTCGGAGTGGCCGATGAACAGGTAGCCGCCGTGGTTGAGGCAGTCGTAGAGCTGCGCCACAAATCGCTTCTTGGCCTCGTCGTCGAAATAGATGAGCACGTTCCGGCAGAAGATGATGTCGAACCCCTTCATGATCTGGACCCGCCGCGCATCGTTGAGGTTGAGATACTGCAGGTCCACCAGGGTGCGCACGTCGTCCACGATGCGGTACGAGTTACCGTCGGGGACGAAGAAGGCCTGCTTGATCTCGGGCGGCACCGACCGGAGCGCGTAGTCGCTGTACACGGCGTTCTTTGCCGAGCGGAGCGCCTTCTCGCTGATGTCGCTGGCGATGATCTTCACGTCCCAGTTCGCGACGCTGTCCTTCAGGATCTGCTTCAGGACGATGCCCATGGTATAAGGCTCCTCGCCCGTGGAGCATCCCGCGGACCACAGCCTGATCTGCCTCTCCCCCTGCTTCTCCTTGCGGGAGATGATCTCGGGCACAACCTTCTCATGGAACGCCTGGATCTGCGGCGGGCTCCTGAAGAAGCTGGTCTCGTTGGTGGTCACCGAGTCGAACAGGGCCCTGAGCTCCCGGGACGAGTTCGGGTCGTACTTGAGCAGGTAATAGTACTTCTCGTAATCGGCAAGGTTGTTGGCCCTGAGCCGGAGCCCGAGGCGCGCCTCCAGCTGGGACTTCTTGTTGTCGGCGAAGTAGATGCCGGACTGCTCGTAGATGAAGTCGCGCAGCAGGATGAAGGTCTCATCGGTCATGGTCCGGCCGGTCCCGGTCATGCTCTCATCCATGGGCTGACTCCTGCAACGAGGGTTCCATGACCGTGTCGATGTAGTGCTTCACCTGGTCGCCGATGGCTTC